>CAXTTX010000138.1:0-10970 GCA_964247045.1 uncultured Verrucomicrobiales bacterium
GGAACGAGCGGCACTTCTTCTTGTTAGGGCTTGCCCCGGAAAGCGGGGGGCTTTCCGCGGGGTACTTCATGCAGTTCGTCCATCCGGAGGACCGGGAATTCGTGTTGGCGAGATTGGTCACGGCGGTGGAGCAGACGGCCGCCTATCAGGCGGAGTTCCGCATCATCCGCGCGGATACCGGCGAGGTGCGCTGGATGACCGGTTACGGCCGCACCGTGGACACCCACGAGGGCCGCTCCACGCGCATGACCGGCGTCATGTTTGACTCCACGGAGCGCAGGATCAGCGCGGAGCAGCTCCAGCGCGCCCACGACGAGCTGGAATCCCGCGTGAAAGAGCGGACCCGCGAACTCAGCGAGGCGCTCGAACGGCTCCGTTCCGAGATCGCCGAACGGGCCAAGCTGGAAGGGGCCCGCCGCGAATTGCTCAAACGCCTCGTCACCTGGCAGGAGCAGGAGCGCGCCCGGATCTCACGCGACCTCCACGACAACCTGGGGCAGCACATGGTGGCGGTGAAACTCGGGCTCGACGCCATGCAGGCGGGATTGAAACAGCCAAAGGAGGTCGAGGCCTTCAACCATTTGCGGCAGGGGGTGGATTCACTCATCAAGGCCACCCACCGCCAGGCTTGGGAACTCCGTCCCGCGGAACTCGACCACCTGGGCCTGGAAGTGGCCTTGCGGCATTACATCGAGGACTGGTCCGGCAGGACCGGGATTCCCGCCGGCTTCGAGACCGAAGGGACCGATGACATCCGCCTCCATCCGGACGTGGAGATCGCCTTTTACCGTGTCGTGCAGGAGGCCTTGACCAATGTGGCGCGCCACTCCGGTGCCTCAAGCGTGACCGTCCGCTTGCGCACCGTGGAGGGCGGCGAGTTGCTCATCGAGGATGACGGCAATGGCTTTGATCCCGAGAGCGTCGTCAAGCGCCTCGGCTTGCTTGGGATGGGAGAACGCATCTCCCTGATCGGCGGCGTGTTGGAAATTGATTCGGCGGCAGGGAAGGGGACCCGGGTCTACGCGGGACTCTCCGAAAAGACCGGTTTGGAGCCGGCTTGAACACCGGACTCCCGGTCGGTATTTGCCGACATGGCCGTCCATTTCGAGTGGAACTGAACTATTCCGGTGTGGAATTGGAAAAAAGTTACATAAAAGTGCATTTATCGGTATTCGCAGATATTGAGCTGGTTAGATCGGATTTGTGGCTCGTCTGAGACGAGGGGCGTGCCCGCGCTAGCTATTTTTCTGGACAGAACGCGGGTAACTCGGGCTATGTCTTAGTTGCATTAAGTTGCAAAACCCAATAAAACCCCGATGAAATCCCGAATTGATTGTTCGATTCTGGTCGCCGTGTCCCTGCTGGGAGCGAACCAGGCATTTGGTGGCATCAAAGGCCCCTACACCGCGGATGCGAATACCGCCTACCTTTACCATTTCGACGAGAACCCCGGGACCTCGGTCACCGCGAACGCCGTCAGCGGTGGCCGGTCGGCGATTGCCTTCGATGGCACGAACGAACGGAACACGGAGTCACCGGCTTATCCCGTGCTCACCACCATTCTGGGAGCTCCGAGTTCGCTGGGATTCAGGAAGTGTGTGGACTTGGGAACCACCGCCTCCCAGTGGGGCCTGCTGGTGGATGCGAATGGCAGCGGCGCGGTTTCTAACCGGGTCGACGCGACGATTCCCTTCACCAGCCTCTGCGATGCCAGCGGCTCATTCACCGTGGAAGCGCTGGTCAATGTTCCTTCGATCACGGCCAACAACAAGACCATCGTTTCGACCGATGTGGACACGGGCAACCGCGGATTCATGTTCCGGATCAGTGGTGGCACGCTCCTGTTCGATTTCCTTCAATCCGCGGGATCCCTCGCCGCTCCGATTCCGACCACCGGGCCGGACGCCTGGGTGGCCAACCAGTGGTACCACGTGGCGGTCGTTCACCAGGTCCCAACTCTCCCCGCACTACCGGTCACGACCTTATACTGGACAAAGCTGGATGCGAGCCGCACACAGGCCAATTCCATCGGTAGTGGAACCACGGAAGCTCTCGGTCTCGCCGTGACCTGCCCGGTTGTCATCGCCAACGAGGTGAACGGAGGATCGGCGGAAAGCCTCCGGGGCAAGATCGACGAGGTGCGGATCACCAAAGGTCCTCTCACCCCGACGGACTTCATTTTCAACTCCGCCGGCCCGGATACCGATGGTGACAACCTCCCCGATCTCTGGGAACTCCAATACTTCCCCGATCTGTCGCACAATGGCACCGCGGATTCGGAAACCGTGCCTGACGGCGTCACCGACAAGCAGGAATACGACAACGGGGGCGACCCGACGGACAATGACACCGATGACGACGGCCTCGCCGACGGCGCGGAATTCACTGGCTCTTCCAACGCCTACAACGGCATCCCCACCGGACTCAACGACACCGATTCCGACGATGACGGCCTGACCGATTTCCAGGAAAACGGCTCCCTCAACGGAGCTTTCGCGAACGCACCGACCAACCCCAACTCCGCCGATACCGACGGGGACGGCCATAGCGACTCCGCGGAGATCGCGTATGGAAAGAACCCGGCGAGCTCCAGCAGCACACCGGTGTTGGTCACGCTCATCGGCGACACGGTCCGCAATGGTAGTTTTGAGTTGCTCGGACCCGTGCCAGGGCTTCCCAACTTGGCAAAAGCCACCAACTGGGACACCGACCCGGATGGCGATGTGACCTATTGGACCGTGTGGCCCGGAGAATCGACCATTGAGACGGATACCGGCACCCAGGTCGGTGCGGCGGGCACGGTGACCCACGGGGTGAAACAGGCTGCCGTCCAGAACGGCAACGCGATGTATAACATGACTGACCACGTCGTACAGGCCGGCGACATACTCTATTTCGGATTCTCTCACACCGCCGGCGGTGCGGCCATTCGCGGAGGGCTCATCTACAATACCGGCACCATCGGGGCACCCGTCCTGGTGCGTTTCCCCGCGGCGGCGGAAATCACCAACACGGTGATCGGCGGCACCAAGGCCATCTACTATACCGTTCCCGTGGGAAGCCCGGCGATCGGGTTCCCGCTTGGCGTTGGTTTCAAGTCCACCAGCAACTGGCCGCTCATCGACAGCGTGAAGCTCACGGTCCCCGCCGCTGATGCCGATCACGACGGTCTCCTCGACGACTGGGAAGACCAGTACTTCGGCAATGATGACGGCATCGCCACCCCTGCGGAAATCGCCCTCTATGACGGCGACGACCAGGCTCCTGACTTCGACGGCTTTGACAACGCCACCGAGCAGGCCGCCGGATCTAATCCGACCCTGGCCGCATCCACCCCGTCTGACACGGATGCCGACGGCATGGATGACAACTGGGAGATCGACTACTTCGATGGCCTGGGCGCGCTACCCGGGGACGACGCGGATGGTGACCGGGACACGAACCTCGTCGAGTTCACCAACATGACCTCGCCAACGGACAAGACCGACTTCTTCAGCTCCACTGCTGACACGGTGCCGGACTCATGGAAAGCGTTCTACGGCATCTCTTCCCAGTCTGGTACCAGTGACCTCGACGAGGGCCTCGGAGACGGCTCCACCAATACCCACGAGTTCTACGCCAATACCTCACCCATCGACCGCGACTGCGATGACGACGGCCTCCTCGATGGCGCGGAAGCCACGGCCACCACCAACCCCTTCGATCCGGACAGCGACGACGACGGTCTTCTGGATGGCGCGGAGGTGAACACCCACGGCACGAATCCGCTCGCCGGTGATACCGATGGCGACACCTTCGGCGATAAATACGAGGTCGACCATGGCACCTCACCGACCGACGGCCTTGTCTTCCCGAGCCAACCCACGGGCTTCACGCTGTTCGAGAACTTCGAAGGTGCCGGCATGACGGCAGGACAAACCTTCAGCGGTGTGAACGGCTGGTTCTCCGGTGTTCCGGCGGCGACCCTCGTCGAGCTGAATCCCGCCGGTGGCACGGGCAAGGTTGGCCATGTCAACCGGGCCGAGCCGCTGCGGAAATCACTCTCCTCCGTCGGGCTGCAAATCCGCGAGGGCAATTCCGGCACCCTGTTCTTCCAGCTCTACACGTCGGTGACCACTCTGGACCACAGCATCGGCCTCGCCGACGTGCCGGGGGCGATCACCTTCGGCGACTACGAGGCCCAGCTGGTTCTCAATCCAGGCCGGTTCAGGCTCCGTGACGGTCCCGCCCTCTCCAGGGACACCACCTTTGACGTGGCCCTGTCTCAATGGATGAACGTCTGGATAGTCGCGGACAATGCGAACGACGTCGTCAAGGCCTACGTCGAGACCCCCAACGGGCAAACCGGTGTGATCGACATCAGCGCCGACGTGAGCGGTGTGGATCCCTTCAACTTCCGGAATGGAACCGCCGCGGCACTCGTCGAGTTCTTGATAGTCGAGAACTCCGCTCTGACTTCCCTGCCGGTCTACATCGACAACATCTATATCGATCCCACCGCATCGAACCTCGTGAACCCGCTCTCGGTGGTCAATCCGGATACCGATGCCGACGGGATGCCCGATGCGTGGGAAACCACCTATGGACTAACAGTCGGAACCAACGACGCCGCGGCTGACCTCGACAAGGATGGAACCGGCAACCAGGCGGAGTTCCGTCTCGGACTCATCCCTAACAGTGGAAGCTCCTTCTTCAAGGCTTCCGCGAATGCCACCACCCATCAGGTCGCTTGGCAGGGTGTCGCCGGACTATCCTTCACCATCCAGCGTTCCCCGACCCTCGCGGCGGGATCCTGGTCCGACCTCGCGACCGTGACGGGTGTCGATGGGGCGAATACCTGGACCGATCCGAGCCCGCTGGGCGGCAAAGCATTCTACAGGGTGATTCTGAATCCCTGATTCGCGGGGGGCCGCGGGAAACCATGCCGGGAGCCCTCTCGGGTTCCCGGCTATTTTAGCCGGAGGCGGGGATTTTCCGCCTGTGGAACCGGCATGCCTGAAACCTGACCCTGACATGAAATTCCTGAACTCATTCCAGCCACCGGGAAGCAGTCGTCTTGCCCTCGCTCTGCTGGCCGTTCTTCCCGGCTTGGCATCGGCCAACTGGACGCTGCTCGAGAACTTCGAGAGCGGCTTCTCAGCCGGGAATACGATCGGCGGGGTGAACGGCTGGGTTGCGGACACACCCGCGGCCGTCCTGGCGGCCACCGATCCGGCGACGTCCGGACGCGGCATGACCGCCCGGGCAATCCCTGGCGGACGGAACGATATCTACAAGCTTCTCGGCGGCCAGGCGATCGCGCCCGCGGGAACCGGGACGATTTTCTTCGAGGCCTACCTGCCTCCGGTTGGAGTCGGTTCGGCCAATATCAGCATCGGGCTCTCGGATTCCGTCACTCCCAACGACTATGCCGCATGCAAGCCGCAGTTCCGGTTTCTGAACTCGGACCTCTATCCGCGCAACGGCGGGGTCTTCACCGACACCGGCTTCGATTTCGATTCGGGCAAGTGGCTGGCCGTCTGGCTGGTGTCTAACAACTCCACCGACAAGGTGGACATCTATGTCAAATCTCCCACCGGGTCGGTGGTCCAGGTGCAGGTCGCGGATGACTATGGATTCCGCGGCACCTCGGCCAATGCGCTGGTGAGCTTCCTCCTGATCCAGGCGGCCGGGCAGGACATCTATTTTGACAACATCTACGTCGACAACGCCGCCACCAACCTCACCCTGCCTCCCTTTCCCGTCACCGCCGTGAATGATGCCGTCACCACGGGTATCGGCGGCGCGCTGGCCTTTGATCCCACTCTCAACGACACCGGCAGCGTGGATGCCACTTCGCTCCAGATCGTCACCGGGCCCGCGTCCGGCACCGCCCATTTCGATGCCCTGGCGAGGAAGCTGGTTTACAAACACACCGGCAGCACCGCCGGGGCGGATGTGTTCCGCTACCGCGTCACCAATGCCGCGGGTAATATCACCTCCGAGGCGGACGTGCATGTCACGATCAGTCCGGCCTTGCGGCTTGAGAATACGACCGTGGAAATCCCATCTGAGGCTCCCGCCGCTTCCGCCGGCGCCTTGACGATCCAGAACGCGCTGCCGGGCCTTACCTTCTCCGGCGCGGTGGGCATGACTTCCATCCCGGGAAAGCCGGAGGCACTCCTGATCGCTTCCATCGATGGCTCGGTTTGGTACGTGCCGGACACCACCCTCCCGGCACCGGCGAAATTCAAGGTGCTGGATGTCGCCTCCCGCTCGAATTTCACCCGTGGCCGCAGCATCTATTCCATCGAATGTTTTCCGGACTTCGCCACCACCGGCAACATCATCCTTAACTATCAGGGGGATTCGTCGCGGCTACCGGTTCCCGGTCCCGGCCAGACCTTGTATGACGTGATCCCGAATCTCGACAAGAATGGCGCGCCGGATTCCGTCATCGAGACGGACCTGCGCGTCTCGCGTTTCACCCTTTCTCCCGCCCACATCGCGGCCGCGATGGCGGGCGGCCTGTCCGCCCCGGAGAACCTTGCCGGGCTGGCCACCGAATACCCTTACATCAACATGGCGGAGCAACACCTCTTCCACAGCATCAACGACTGCAAGTTCGGCCCCGACGGTTACCTCTACCTCACCTTCGGCGACGAGGGCGACCAGGGCGATCCCTACCGCAACGGCCAGAAGCTGACAAAAGACCTCTTCAGCGCGATGCTTCGTATCGACATCAATCCCGCGTCCATCAATCCGAAGCCGAACCCGCACTATGCGATCGCCGCGGGCGGCGGCCTTGATGGTTCCGGCCACTATCAGTTCTATCTGAATTCCGCCACGCAGAACCCGAACTTCCGCATCCCGCCGGACAACCCCTTCATCCACACCAGCCTCGGCGGCACGTGGAACGGGAATTTCGACGGCGTCGATCTATCAGGACAATTGAACAAGGTGCGTACGGAAATGTGGGCGGTCGGCCTTCGCAATCCCTTCAAGTTCCACCTGGATGTCGAGGACGGCACCGGCCAGACGGAGGCGTGGATCGGGGACGTGGGCAAGGATTCGCGCGAGGAGTTCTCGGTTCTCAAGAAAGGCGAGAACGGCGGATGGTCCTACTATGAAGGGGACATCGTCACCCCCGGGGTATCGCACGCGCCGATGCCTTCCGGAGCCACGCCCCACAAGCCGCCGATTTTTGCCTACCCGCACTCGCTGGGCAACAACAGCGCCACCGGCGGCATCTTCTACCGTGGCACCGCCCTGCCATCCTTGACCAACCGCTATGTCTGCGGTGACTATGGCTCGGGAAGAATCTGGAGCATCGGCCGTGATGGCTCGGTCCTCGAGATGACTGGCCTTCGCCTCAGTTCTAACCTGATCGTGGATTTCCATCTGGATCCGGTCACCGGGACCATCTTCGTCCTGGAAAACGGCGGCTCGGGCCGTGTCATGCGCATCACCGTGCAGGAAGACCTCGGGGAGGACTATCCGCAGAAGCTTTCCGACCTCGGCATCTTCGCGGATCTCGCCGACCTCAGCCCGAATCCCGGAGTCCTGCCCTATCAGCCGAACCTCACCTTCTGGTCGGATGGCGCGGAGAAGAAGCGCTGGTTCGTCATCAAAAACACCACCGACAAGATCACCTGGTCGCAGGATGGAAACTGGTCCTTCCCCGACGGCATGGTCTGGGTGAAGCACTTCGATTTCGACATGGACCAGCAGCACCCGGGAACCCAGAAGAAACGTCTCGAAACCCGCGTGATTGTGAAGAACGCGACCGGTGCCTACGGCGTCTCCTACCGCTGGAACGAGGCTGGCACCGATGCGACCCTCGTTGCCAACTCCGGTGATGATTTCACCTTGGAGTACACCGCGGCCAATGGTGCCGCCGCGTCTCTCGGTTGGCACATCCCCTCGCGCGCCGAATGCATGACCTGCCACACCGCCACCGCCGGGCATGCCCTGAGCATGAACACCCGCCAGTTCAACCTCGTGCAAACCATAAGCGGGCAAACGGGAAATCTCCTCACCCTCCTATCCACTGGCAATTACCTCGATGGCTTAACGGGAAATCCCGCCCTCTTGCCCCGCTATCATCGCCCGGATGAATCGGCGGTGAACATCGAGGACCGCGTCCGTTCCTATCTGGCGGTGAATTGCGCCTATTGCCACCAGCCGGGCGGCGCGCCACCGGAGTCTTGGGACGGCCGTCCGCAGCTTTCCTTGGCGGACACGCACCTGCTCTACGGCACTCCCGTCAGCGAGGCCACACCGGATCTAACGGACCACATCATCCGCCCGGGTGACAAGGCGAACTCCGCGATCTGGAACCGCATCAACGCGCGCACCGTCATCAATGGCACCTTCAACGGCTATTCACAGATGCCGCCTCTCGCGACCAACGCTTTCGACCCTGCGGGCATCGCCTTGTTCGCCGAATGGATCGACCATCATGCGAACATGGCACCCGCACCCGCCTCCGGGAGCCTCGCCCACGGAACGGTTTCCGAAAACGGCGTGGTCGGCTACGTGCTCGGTCAGGCAAATGCCACCGATCCCGACGTGCGCGAGGGCACCGCGGACCAATCCCTCCTCACCTACACGATCACCGCCGGAAACAACGACCGCCTCTTCTCCATCAATCCCGCCACCGGCGAGTTGTCCTTGAATGGCATCATCGATTTCGAGCGCCAGTCGCAGCATATCCTCACCATCGAGGTCGCGGATCACTTCAGCCCGAATCCCAAGGTCCTTGTCAAAACCGTCATCGTCGATCTCATCGACGAAACCCTCTCCGATCACACGGCCGACCTGAATGGCAACGGCATCCATGATGATTGGGAATCGTCCTTCGGCCTCGGCGTCGCCGACCCGCGTGCCAACGGCGACCACGACACCCTGCCAAACTACTTCGAGTTCCTCGCTGGTGGAAATCCGCTCTCTGCCGACCCTCCCTCCTTGCTCGGGCTGTTCCACCAGTTCACCGGGGATCCCGCCGTCCAGCGCCTTGGCTGGAACGTGAGAAATGGATTCCACCTCGGCGAAAACTACCGGGTCCAGCGGTCCACCGACCTCGCCACCTGGACGAACTTGCTCCCTGCCGACTACATCGTGGAATCCGTCACGGACGCCGGCCCCGGCGTATCCCGGATCACCATCCGTGTCCCGGCACCCGGCCCGGGCCGGTTCCTGCGCCTGAGCGGCCCTTGAATTCCCCCGGGGCGGCTGCCCCATACCCCGGCTGTTCCAAATACTTTGCCAATACCCCTCTGATAGTGATAGCTTCCCATTGATGAATATCAAATGGGCCATGTCGGCGGGCCTTGCCTGGGTTTCCGGCCTCACCATGCCATCGCGGGCTGTTGAATTCCTCTCCACGGGCGATCCGGAGCACAACGTGACCACACCGGGGGACAACTCCGGCTGGCAATACGAAGGAGTTTTCAATACCGCGGCCGATGATCGGTCCCTTGGAGTTCCCATCGCACCGCTCTATTTCATCTCCGCGAAGCACGTGAATGGCGCGGTGAATGACGTGCTCGTCTTCCATGGAGACTCCTATGTCGTTACCGAAATCCACGACCTTGCGGGTGTTGATCTCCGCATCTTCAAGGTCGACGAGTCCAAGCCCTTCAAGGCCTGGGCTCCCTTGGTTTCCAATCCCGTCGCCAACGGCAGCATGGTCACCTCGATAGGCCGGGGGACGGATCGCGGAGCCGACGTGTTTCTCGGGCCGGACTTGAAAGGCTGGAAAAATGGGCTCGCCTACAACCGCCAGCGCTGGGGCAGGAATCTCGTCACCAACTCCTACACCGATCCCACTTTCGGCCTTTTGTTTTATTGTGATTTCAACAATCCCGGCATCACCGACGAGTGCCAATTGACGACAGGTGACTCCGGCGGCGGCACCTTTGTCATGGAGGATGGCCTTTGGAAATTGGCGGGAATCAATCTGGGAGTGGATGGCCCCTTCAAGGAGGCACCTGCTTCCAGTTACTACAGTGCCGCGCTCTTTGACGCCGGAGGGCTCTATTATTATGACGGAGGCTCCGGCACGCTGATTCCTGATGGCGTGCCAGACGTCCCCTCCAGCTACTACTGTTCGGATATCTATAGCGCTCTTTCCGACATCAACACCACAACCGGCGGGACCGCCATCCTCGGACAAGAAGACTACCCCGCCTGGCAAACCCTTTACTTCACCCCCGGGGAAATCGCCGCTCCCGCCACCACCGGACCCCTGGCGGATTTCGACTCCGATGGTGTCGCCAACCTCCTGGAGTTCGCCCTCCACCTCGATCCAACATTCAACGAACAAGCCATCATGGAACCCGCCACCGGTATCCGCGGCTTGCCTCTGGTCCACGTGGAAAACGTCGGCGGCTCGGACAAGGTGACCGTGGAATTTGTCCGCAGGACGGTCGCCAGCGGCTCCGGCCTCACCTGTGTCGCCCGCTTTTCCTCCGATCTGGAGACCTGGGACGCCGGAGACACTGAAACCGTTACCCCCATCAACCCGCGTTGGGAGCGGGTCAAAGCGGCCGACGTCCTCACCACCGGAGACTCCCTCTTCCGCTTCGGCCGCGTCGAGGTGGTTATGGCTCCCTGACCGCTGGCGGGCCTCCTGACCGCTGGCGGGCCCTCCTCAGCGCGTCGCGGGGCCTAATTTATTGTAAAGCGCTTTGCCATGGCTCGGAAACCGCTGGTAGGCTGCCGCGAATGAACATCTCCCATCCGGCTGTGACCGCTCTTGTGCTGATGTCCATGACCCCCGCCGAGCTTCAGGCAACCATCTTCCACGAAACCGCCGACCCCGACCACAACACCACCAATCCGGGCGACAACCTCGGTTGGCAATACGAGGGAACCTTCGTCGATTACCTCGGCGTCCCCATCGATCCCCTGCACTTCATCACCGCCAAGCACATCGGCGGCGCCGCCGGTTCATCCAATTTCGTTTTTCACGGTGAAACCTACGTCAC
>CAXTTX010000138.1:10980-11702 GCA_964247045.1 uncultured Verrucomicrobiales bacterium
GTCACCACCGGCTACACCGATATTCTGGCCACCGACATGCGTGTTTGGGCAGTCTCCCCGGACAAGCCCTTCAAGGCTTACGCGCCACTGTCAAACGGCTTTTGGGACATCGGTTCGCAGGCCACCATCATCGGCCGCGGAACCCAACGCGGCGCGGAGGTTTCTAACAACGGCCAGTTGAAGGGCTGGAAATGGGGTACCCCGGACAAGGTCCAGCGCTGGGGGCGAAATACCATCGCCCGTGCCACCACAAGGGGTTCCCTCGGGCAATTCCTCGATTGCGATTTCGACCAGTCCGGCCTGCCGGACGAGTGCCATCTATCAGACGGCGATTCCGGCGGCGGCATGTTCATCTTGGAAAACGGCCTCTGCCGCCTCGCCGGCATCAACTACCATCTTGAGGGCCCCTTCCGCCCGGATGCCAGCACCGCCCTCTTCGACGCGGCCCTGTTCGACAAGGGCGGCATGCAGACCTCCTCGGTCACCTTTGCCGAAACCCCGGCCAACAACCCCTCCAGCCTCTGGTGTTCCCGCGTCGCCGCCTACTGGGGACCCATCCAGGCCGTCGCGCCCGGGGCAGGGGAGCCCGCCCCGGAAAACTACTCCGCTTGGCAAACCCTCTACTTCACCCCGGACCAGATCGCGGACACGGAAACCACCGGCCCCCTCGGGGATGCCGATGGCGACGGCATCGGCAACCTCCTGGAATTCGCCCTGAACCT
>CAXTTX010000139.1:0-5067 GCA_964247045.1 uncultured Verrucomicrobiales bacterium
GGCGGACTCCGGCTACCTGACGCGGAAGACCGCGCTGCTGCCGGAGATCGAGCTGGAAGAGCCGCCCTCGGCCATCGGCAAGTCCACGGTACACGCGATGCAGGTGGGGGCGGTAATCGGCTACCGCGGGCTGGTGAAGGAGATTCTCACACGGGTGAGGGCGGAACTTGCGGGTGAACCGAAGATCGTGGCGACGGGCGGGGATGCGGCGCTGATCGCCAAAGGAGTGCCGGAAATCCAGGCGGTGGACCCGGATATCACGCTCGACGGGCTGAGGCAGGTGGCGGCGCGGGTGTTTTTGTGACGGAAAAAACGTGCCATTTACATGGAATTGGGTAGCTCTAGCGGCGAATGAGCGACAGCCCCCTTACCATCGGCATCGACTTCGGTGGAACCACCGTGAAGATGGCCGTAGTCTTCCAAAGCCACATCATCGACCACGCGCCACCCATTGCGACCCAAGACTTTGAGGGATACGAGGAGCTGGTGGAAGCGATGGTACGGGGGGTGGCGGACCTGCGGGCGAGGCACCCCGGAGTGGCGGCCATCGGCGTGGGAATGCCGGGGTTCGTGAACTTTGAGAAGGGGTTGGTTTACAATCTGACGAACGTGAAGGGCTGGGAAGGGGTACCGTTGAGAAAGATTCTCCAGGAAAGGACCGGGATGCCGGTGGTGGTGGAAAACGACGCGAATTGCATGGCCTACGCGGAGTGGAAATGCGGCGCGGGGCGGGGTTTCCAGCATGTGGTTTTCATTGCGATGGGCACCGGCGTGGGGGGAGCGATCATTGCCAACGGGCAGATGATCCGCGGAGCTTGCCACGGGGCGGGGGAGATCGGCCAGACATCCATCGATTACAAAGGCCGCCCCGGCAACTACGGGAACCTCGGCGCGTTGGAGGACTACGTGGGCAACAACGAGATCACGGCGGACGCGCGGGAAGCCTACACGGCGGCCGGACTCCAGAAGCCGATGCAGGAATGCACGCCGGCGGCGTTGGCAACGGCCGCGCACGGGGGCGATCCCATTGCGAAGGCGCTGTGGGAAGAGATCGGGCGGAAACTGGCGACGGCGGCGATGAACTGCTGCTGGTTGCTGAACCCGCAGGCGATTGTCATCGGCGGCGGGGTGGCGAGGGCGGGCCCGCTGCTGTTCAAGCCTTTCACGGATCACCTGTTTTCGCAGCTTTCGGGGCCTTTCAAGGACCACCTGATGATCCTGCCGGCGGCCTTCGGCCACGAGGCGGGGACGGTGGGCGCGGCAGCACTGGCCCGGGAATCCGTGGGAACGTTGATTTGATTTGCCCGCAATCCGGGTATAGGGGTGCAAAGTTATGGAAAACCAACTGTCTAACATGAATCGCCGCGGCTTCGTGAAAATCGGCACGCTCGCGGCGACCGCCACCTTGCTCCCCGGCTTCGCTTCCGCGCAAACCACGGCTCCCTACAAGCTGCCCGACCTGCCGTACGGATTCGACGCGCTGGAGCCGCACATCGACGCGAAGACCATGGAGATCCACCATGGCAAGCACCACGCGGCTTACATCAAGAACCTGAACACCGCGCTGGAAGCCGACGCGGAGCTGGCGAAGAAGCCGCTGGACAAGCTGCTGGGTAATCTAACCGGCATCATGGATGATGCCGCGCGGACGACGATCCGCAACAATGGTGGCGGTCACTGGAACCACGCGTTTTTCTGGGAGACGCTGGCCCCCGCATCGAAGGCGGGCGAGGCGTCCAAGGAACTGGCGGCGGCGATTGACGCGGCTTTCGGCTCGATGGATGGATTCAAAAAGGTCTTCGGCGAGGCGGCGGCGAAACGCTTCGGCTCCGGCTGGGCCTGGCTGATCGTGAAGGACGGCAAGCTGAAGGTCACGAGCACGCCGAACCAGGACAATCCGGCGATGGAAGGAATCGTGGATTCGAAGGACATCGGCACCCCGATCCTGGGGCTGGATGTCTGGGAGCATGCCTATTACCTGCACTATCAAAACAAGCGCCCGGATTACGTGGCGGCGTGGTGGAACGTGCTGAACTGGGGGAAAGCCTCAGAGCGCTTCGCGGCGGCAAAGGGATGACCAACGCCGGCATGCGGCACCGGGCTGGTTACTGCCCGGTGCCAGTCACCCGAAGGGAAGGGCTCAGGGAGCAAGCGTAACCTTCAGCCGGAAGAACCGGTATCCTTCTCCAAGGGGAATGGAGCAATGGACGGGGATCCCGTCGCCTGTTAGTGCGGAAGACCCCGAAACCGGAGTCCAAACGGCGGCATCAGGTGAAGCAGCGGATTCCAAGGTATAGCGGCGGACGAGTCCTTCGTAACCCGTGCCGATCGCAGGGTGGGGAGTGAAAGAAAGGGCCACCTGACCGCCCCCTGCAAGGATCCTCGGAGCGGGTGCGAGGTCAGGAGAAAGCGGATTTGTGCCGAAGACATATTCCTGCCGGTTGGTGAGGCCGTCCCCATCCGGATCCGCATCTTCCGTGGCGATGGCGGAATCCAGCAGTTGAGAACCGCTGAAACGCGCCAGGCTCCAGTCTTCAAAGGTGCCGAGGGGCTGTGGAGACGTTGAAACAGTCGCTGCCCTGGCGAGCGCTGGGGCGGCTTTCTTAACCGTCACGGTGACCGTCTTGGAATTGACGGTTCCCGCGGCATTGCTCACCCGGACCCAATAGGTGCTCGTGGCTTTGAGGGCGGGAGTGGTGAAGGTAGCAGCTTTCGCGCCGGCAACCGGAGACTTCGTGTTGCCGGAGCTTCCCTTGAACCATTGGTAGGCCGGGGAACTTCCCGTGGCCGCCACTTTCAACGTGGCCTTTTTGCCGCTTTTGATGCTCACCGCCGCGGGCTGTTTGGTGATGGCTGGCGGTATGCGGACGGTGATGACAGCGGTGGGTGAGTCCACGGTGCCTGCCGCATTGGTGGCGCGGACCCAGTAGCTCGTGGTCGTGGCAAGCACCGGTGTGTTAAAGGATGAGCCATTGGCACCGTCGACCGGGGAAGTGGTGTTTCCTGATGTTCCGATGTACCACTGGAAGGATGGAGTTGTTCCGGAAACCGCAGCCTGGAGGAGAGCGGTCGTCCCGCGGTTGATGGTGACAGATGTCGGAGCAGCGGTGAACTGCGGTGGTGTGATGACCGTCGCCGAGGCTGAAGCGGAGTCGTCGCTGCCCGCGATGTTGGTGGCGCGCACCCAAAACAGGGCATCCTGCGTCAGAGGGGCAGTGGTGAAGATGGCCGAAGTGGCTCCTTCCACGGGATTCACGGTGTCTCCGGACTCCCCGATATACCATTGGTATGAAGCGGTGGAACCCGTGAACGCAGCGGTGAAGATCGCGGTCTGGCCGCTGTTGACCGTCACCGGGTCCGGCTCATTGGCGATGAGCGGCGGGTCCACGATCATGGCGATTACCGTTTGCGAGTCGGTATGGCCGCCGGTATTGGTGGCGCGGACCCAATAGCCCGTGGTGTTGGTCAGGACCGGCGTGGTGTAAGAATTCCCGGTTTCCCCTTCGAGCGGCTTGCTGGTGTCTCCGGATTCACCTTGATACCATTGGAATGACGGGTTCTCGCCGGTGGCGGTGAACGTGAAGGTGGCGGCGGTGCCGGTGGGAATGGAGATGGATGCGGGAGGCACGGAGAAGACCGGCGCGAACTGGATGGTGGCGGTGGCTGTGGCGGAGTCGTCGCTGCCCAAGCCGTTGGAAACGCGGACCCAGTAGTTTTTCGTTAGGAATAGCGGTGGCGTGGTGAAGGAGGGCAGGGTGGCGTCCGGAACAGGATTGGAAGTATCGCCGGAAATTCCCTCATACCATTGGAAGGCGGGCGAAGTTCCGGAAGCGACGACGTTGAAGGTCACGGTGCCGCCCTCGCTCACGGGCGATGATATCGGTTCGGTGGTGATTTCCGGCGGCGTGTTCACGGAGATGACCGCTGTCTCAGAATCCGCGGTTCCCGCGGGATTGGTCGCCTGGACCCAGAACCGGGCGACCGTGGTTAGAACCGGGGTAGTGAAGGTGTTCGTTGTCGCGCCATCGACGGGGTTGGTCGTGTCACCTGATTCGCCGAGATACCATTGGAACGAAGGAGATGTGCCCGACGCGGTGACCTGCAGAGTGGTGGTCGTGCCGGTGTCGATCGTGACGGATGACGGTTGTTCAGAGATTTGCGGGGGCACACGGACCGTGACGACAGCGGTGTTCGAGTCGTCCTTGCCGAGAGAGTTCGACACGCGGACCCAGTAGCTGGTGGTGGTCGACAGGGCCGGGGTGGTGAAGGTGCGCGTGGTGGCTCCGCCGATGGGATTGGAAGTCACCCCGGAGTTCCCGCGATACCACTGGAAGGATGGTGAGGTGCCGGTGGCGTTGATGGCCAGGTCGGCCGTTTCACCGGGGTTGATCGTGACCGGGTCCGGCTGATTGGTGACCACAGGCAGGTTGCCAATGCTGACGGTGGCGGTGTTCGAATCCGCGGCGACCCCGTTGTTCCGGGTGACACGAACCCAGTAGTCGGTGGCGGTTGTCAAAGAAGGCGTGGTGAAGCTGGCGGATGTTTTTCCGTTGAGCAGGTTGGTCGTATTGCCGGAGTTCCCACGGTACCACTGGTAGCTGAGGCCGCTCCCATTGCCGTTGACCGTCAGGGTGGCGGTGTCACCGCTCGCGATCAGCACGGATGCGGGATGGGTTGCGATGACCGGAGAGCCGACATTGATGGTGAAGCTTTTTGAAAACGAGTCGCCGGAAAAACTGCTGCTCGAGTAGGCGGTGATGGAGACGTTGAAGTTGCCTACCGTGTTCGGGACCCCGGAAACAGAGTCGACCGTGGAACTTTTGGCATTTGCGTGGGTGAGACCCGCCGGGAGGCCGGTGACTTTCCAACTGCCCGGGGTGTCCGGATAGTTCAGGAGCTGGAAAACGAAAGAGAGGTTGGAGCCGACGGCCGCGGGGACCGTGGTCGCCCCCGGACTCGGCGTAAGCTGGCTGATCGTGGTGGCTCCAGCGACGGTGTCGTAGCCACCGAGTCCAATCACGGTGGCGATCGTCCAGCCGGTCGCCTCGGTGAGGCCGGAACCGCCGA
>CAXTTX010000139.1:5077-11654 GCA_964247045.1 uncultured Verrucomicrobiales bacterium
CGGGCTTCCGGGAATAGCATTTGGACGACCGGAGACCTTTGGAAGAGCAGGACGAGAGATCCGAGTCGTGAGGAAAGGAAGCGGGCCCTCGCGATGGTCCTGGCGAGCAATTGCCGCATTGCAGTTAAGTGGAACATAAACATTTCTATCAGTTGCAGCCGCATCCACCGCCGCCCACGCCGCCGCCGCCAAAGGTGGCCTCGCGGGAGAAATAGGCGTGCTCGGTCATCGCTTTTTGCAGCGGGTCCAGCGAGTCCGCCATGACGGGCTTCGCGAGGGTGCCGCGTTCGTAGGGTTTCACCCGGACAAGCGCCGGGGAACAGGACGCGAGCGCGAGGAGCGTGGCGATGGCCGCGAGTTTCATGGGATGGGGAAGTGGATTCGCCTCAGTTGCCTTCCGCGAGCAGGGCTTCGATTTCCTGCACGTAGTCCTGTTCGGTTTTCTCGCCACGGAAACCGGTGTGGACGTGGCGGATGACCCCCTTCTTGTCGGTGATATAGCTCGTGGGCATGGAAGGCGGGTTGAAGAACGCGGCGGCCTTGTGTTCCGAGTCGTGGACAAGGGGGAACTTCGCGCCCATCTTGGCGGAGAATTCCTTGTACTTCGCAGGGTCTTCATCGACGCCGATGCCGACGATGACGAGGCCCTTGGAGGCGTATTTTGCCTGGAGGCGATTGAAGGCGGGAAAGGAAGCCTTGCAAGGCCCGCACCAGGAGGCCCAGAAATCGACGAGGACCACTTTTCCGGACGTGGCCGGAAGGCTTGGGCCGGGAAGGAGCTTTTCCAACTTCGGCAACGATTTCCCGACGAGGGGAGAATCTGTGGCAAATGCCGCGACTGACGATAGGGCAAGGATACATGCTGTTAGGGCGGGTTTCATGGGAATACGGGATGCTTGTTGATTTGCGTTTTTGAAAGGATCAGGCGGCTTTCACGAGCCAGCGGCCGAAGCCGCGTGAACCACCGATGCCGTGGAGCGACTGGGTGCAGACCTCGACGCCACGGGCAAGCGAAGCGAGATGGACGCCCTCGCGCTCGCCGAGAACGAAGATGGCGGTGCTGTAGATGCCGGCCTCAAGGCAGGTGGGGGCGACGACGGTGACGGCACGCATGCCATTCGCAACGGGCCAGCCGGTGCGGGGGTCCAGGATGTGGCCGTAGCGGATGCCATCGTGGATGAAGAAACGGGCATAATCGCCCGAGGCGGATACCGCCTCGCCGGAGACGGCGAGTCCGCCCCAGCAGTTGCCCGGATGGCAGCCATCCTCAATGCCGACGTGCCAGAAGGGTTGTGTGCCATTTCCACCGAGGGCGAAGATGTCGCGGCCGAGATCGATGAGCACGTCGGTGATGTGGTGCTTGCGGGCGATGCCCGCGAGATTGTCCACGGCGAATTCCTTGCCGAAGCCGCCGAAGTCGAGGCCCATGCCCGCCTCTGGCAGGAAGACGGCCCCGGGGCGGCGGAGAACCTTCTTCCAGCCGGTCAGGGCGAGGGCCGCCTTCACCTCGTCCATCGAGGGGAGCTGGCGGTGGATGGATTTCCAATCCCATACCCGCTGGAGAGGCAGGAGGGTGCAGTCCAGGATGCCGTCGGTGCGGCGGCAAATGTTGTCCGCGACATCGAGCATGAAGTCCATGGTGACATCGACCTCGACCCAATCCTTGCCAGCGGCGGCGTTGATTCGTGAGATCATGGAATCCGGCCGGAACCGGGAGAACTGCGCCTCGAAGCCGGTGAGCCAGGAAAGCGCCTCCGCGGCGAAAGCGAGCGCGGCACGCTCGTCCGGCATGCGGAACTTGATGGAACAGTCCGTTCCAAGCGCCTTGAACCTGAGATCACGCAGGCCTCTCGCGTCGGCGGGCAGGGGCCATTCAATGGATGCCGTTTTCATGTTATGGATTGGATGGGTTAGAAGCTCGCGCTGACGCCGATGGTCCAGATGTCCGCGGAAGGGTAGGCCTGTCCGGGTGCCTGGTCGGGGGCGCTGCCTGAGCCATTCATGATGTAGCGCTCGTAGGCGGCGCTGGCGGAAAAGGTGTCGTTGATGTGCCAGTTGAAGCGCAGGCCACCGCTGATGGCATCCATGGAGGAAAGGCGGTAGTCGGCGGAGTAATTCGGGCCGCTGCCGTCCGGATTCGAGGGCGGGTTCTGGTGATACCAACGGAAGAAGGGGACAACCTGGAAACGGTCCGTGATGTTCTGCCGCCACTCGACCTGAAGGGTTTGGGAAAAAATGCCGTAGTCGTCGTGGCCGAGCCGGAGCGTCGCGTCCAAGGCTCCATCCGCGGCCTCGAAAAAGTGTTTTCCTTCCAGTTGCAACACCTGGCGGAAGCGCTCGTCCGGCCGGTTCTCGCGGTAGAGGTTGGTGACGGGAACCTCGATGGTGCCGCCCGAGCCGTCCGGCACGAGGGCGGTGTCCGTGCGCTGGACGACCTTGTAGGGATCGTTGAGGTAGCCGCTGTTATACCCGAGCGTGAGATTGGCGGAAATGACGGTATTCTTGTCGAGGATCTGGCTCACCCCGCCAAACAGGTCATAGCCGCGTTTGACCTCGCTGCCGCTGCCTACCTTCACGTCATCATCGAGGAGGTTCGCGCCGTAGGTGAGGGTGGTGTTTTTCTGGTTAAGCTCCCAGGTGTCGCTCAGCGCGAGGCCCCGGGACTTGTAGTCCTCCTCGGTGCTATACGAAATCTCCGCCTCGAGCCGGTGATCGCCGAACTGATGCGAAAGCGCTCCGAGGATGCCGGTCCGGACGTCCTCGATGTCCGCGAGAAAGGGTTGCGAGCCGCCGGGCAAGGCACCTGTCGGCGAGGCGCCGCTGATGGCATCGCTGAGCCATTGGAAGCGGAACGAGGTGTCGTCGTTCAATTCAATGTCGCCAGTGATGTAGTGGGATTCGATGCGGATGCGGTCGTCATCCTCCTGATAGAGCTGGAAGCTGTAGTCATACTTCTGCGAAGTGATCTCCGCGTGAGCCTGGAGTCCCGGGCAGAGGATGGTGGCGAAGGCAAGTGGCTTGCGCGGGCTCATGGGAAGGCGTGGAAGACGGAGAAGGTGGTGTGCCGGGAAATGGACCGGAAGTGGTGGCGTGTTGCCGATCCGGGCGCTTTGCCGGGGTTCATCTTGAAAGATCGCTCCTGTCTTATGGACGGCTTTGGCTCCCTTTGCATGTTCATTCCCGTAACTGTCCCGTTACCCTTGGGATCCAGCATTCTTGGGGATGTGGCCCGGACTCCGTGGACAATATCCACAAGTCCCCATGAGAGGATGATGAGACTTCGGAGAATTCCAGATTTGGACTTGGGCAAGCCTCCGCGTCCCACCGCGCGCGGACACGAGGAAAATCAAAGGCTTGCCACGAAGCGGGCAGGCCGAAGTGAGGGTCATGTGATGCTCCAGTGCCTGCCTCAGCCGGTTGTCCGCAAGCCGGACGCGATGGCGTTGATGGAGAGGAGGAGCTTGGGAAGGAGGGCATCGGCCTGCTCCTGGTTGCCAGCAGAGAGGTGGCCGCGCCATTCCCGGAGGAGGGCGATCTGCTGCTGGTGGAGAACGCGGAGCGGGGCCTCGCGGATGTCGAGCGTCTTGGCCATGCGCGGGCGGCGGGCTTTCATTTCACCGTCGAAGAGTTCGGCGAGGAGGATCTGGGTGCGCTCGAACTCGGCGATGATCTTGCCGAGGAACTCCTCGCGAACGGCTTTGTTCTCGACGAGGCCGGCGTAGCCGCTCATGAGTTCGAGGTTGGCGGAGGCGAGGTTGGTTTCCACGTTGGTGAGCACATAGCTCATGAAGGTGGAGTTGGGCAGGGCCCGCTTGAACCTGGCGAAACCCTCGGGGTCTTCTTTCTTCAGCGTCTCCAGCGCGGAGCCGACGCCGAACCAGCCTGGCAGATAGAAGCGGGTTTGGGTCCAAGAGAAGACCCAGGGAATGGCGCGGAGGTCGCTGATGGCAAAACCCTTCGCGCCGGTGCGGCGGGCGGGGCGGGAACCGATGCGGGAGTTTTCCAAGGCATCGATGACGGTGGCTTGGCGGTAGAACTCGATGAAGCCATCGGCTTTGAGGAATTTCTGATAGGCTTGCTGGCTGGAATCACCAAGGTGGGCCATGAATTCCTGGCAGGGGTCTTCCACGGGCGGGAGATGACGATGATGCGCGGTGGTGACGGTGGCACCGGCGAGGAGGAGTTCCAGATTGAAGGTGGCGTTGGCGAGGTTCGCGTACTTCTGGGCGATGGTTTCGCCCTGTTCGGTCATGCGGAAGCCGCCGGCCATCGCGCCCTGGGGCAGGGCGGCCATGAACCAATGGGTCGGACCGGCACCGCGGGAAATGGTGCCGCCGCGGCCGTGGAAGAAGCAAAGGTTCACCCCGTGATCCTTCCCAACCTGGGTGAGAGCGGTCTGGGCGCGTTGCAGTGCGAACTGGGCGGCGAGGATGCCGCAGTCCTTGTTGGAGTCCGAGTAGCCCAGCATCACCTGCTGCCCGGGAAGTTTGCCTTCGGGCGTGCGGGCCTTGTGGGAACGGATAGTTAGAGGATCATCCAGAAACGCGCCGAGGATGCCGGGCGAGCGGTCGAGGTCGTCCATCGTCTCGAAGAGGGGGACCACTTCTAGCGGGCAAACGAGGCCTTCCGGCGTCAGTTCCATGAGGCCGGCCTCGCGGGCGAGAAGGAAAACGCCCAGCAGGTCGGAAAGCTGACGGGTCATCGAGACGATGAGCGCACCGAGGCCGCCGGTGCCCCAGGCCCGGTGGTGCCGGACGAGGACGCGGTAGGTATCGAGCACGTTGTCCGCCTCCGGGCCGATGCGGAGATCGTCATGGAGGAAGGGGCGGGTCGATTGCAGCTCGGCATTGAGGAAAGCAAGGCGCTTGTCCTCCGGCCAATCCTCGTAGGAGGCACCGTCTGCCACACCGGCTGCGGCGAGGAGTTGGCTGATGGCCTGGTCGTGGAACTCCGAGTTCTGGCGGACATCGAGGGTGGCGAGGTGGAAGCCGAACATCTCCAGCTTGTGGCGGACAGGACGGATGGCGTCCTCCTCCAGCATGTGGCAGCCGGCCCCGGCCAGGGTGCGGGAAAGCAGGTCGAGGTCGGCGTTCAGGCAGGCGGTGTCACGGTAGCCGGGCTTGCCCTTGATCTGCTCGCGCAGGCGGAGGGCGAGCAAGAGCGCCATCTGACGCCAAGGTTCTTCATGATAACGATCCAGGATCTCGGCGACGGCATCTGGCGAATCGACCGTTTTCGCGAGGTGGTCGATGCGGGACTGGAGTTCATCCGGCACCGGCGTGAGGTAGCGGGAAAGGGTGAGCTGGGAAGAAAGGGCGAGGAGTTCGCGCTCCAGCAGCTTGAAGGCGGAGTGGCGGAGTTCCTGCAAGGTCTTTTCCGTGACCTCAGGGGTGACGAGCGGGTGGCCGTCGCGGTCGCCACCGATCCAGGTGCCGAAGATGAGGCGCGGGATGTTTCCGGCGGACCGGAGAAGATCGAGCGGCAGGCCGGCATCGCGCCATGCCTCGGTGAAGTGGTTGTCCAGCCGGTTGATCGCGGAGGGGAAAAGGTCGCGCAGATAATGGATGGCGTTGCGGAGTTCGCTGGAAATGTCCGGGCGGACGAGGTGGATTTCCGCGGTGTGCCAGAGGGTTTCCAAGGTCGTGACGACTTTCTCGCGGATGCGGCGGCGCTCGCGGTCCGTGTATTTGGGAAATTCGTTCCGGACCATCTCGTTGTAGAGCGCGCGGTGGCGATCGCGGATGCTGGAGCGCTTCGCCTCGGTGGGGTGGGCGGTGAGGACGGGTTCCACGTGCACGTCCCGCAGGACATCGAGGATTTGTTCCGGGGTGAGGCCCATGGCGAGCAGGTCACGGAGTGCCTGCGGCCAGAGGCCACGGATCGAATCCGGGCCGAGGGCTTTTTCCCGCTCGCGGCGGATTTCGGCGGCGACGCGCTCCTCCACCATGTTCAAGAGCTGGAAACCGATGGAGTAGAGCTGGGGGATGCCGGCCGGCGCGGTGGCGGGGTCGGGCTAGCGGCCGGACCAGGGCATGTAGGGCAGGAGTTCCGTTTCGCCGGTCGTTTTCAGAGCCTCTTCCAGGCAACTCAGCATGAACTGGAGTTGCTCGTCGATGAGGTCAAATCCTTCCAGCCGAAGCTGTTCGCGGGTGGGGTGGCTTGCAGGGTCAGTCATCCGCCCGGCATAAAGCACGGTCCGCGCCGATTCGAAAAGAGGATTTGCAGGCGGATGCCCCTGTGAACCATGCAACAAGGAAAGAACCCGGGAGGGAGGGCCCGGTCGTCGGATTTCCCCGGAAGATGAAAACTTTCCCCGCCTCCCTGACAAAATCCTGACATACGGGCCCGAATTTCCGTCAGACTGCGGAGAGATGGGTGACGGCACTTCCCCGATGAGACGATTTTACCTCCACGCCCTTTGGGTGGTCGTGCCGTTCTGCGCGCTGGCAGGGCTTTCGTGGAGTGCCTGGCGGGCTGATGCGGAGACGCGGAGGAGCCGAATGGTTGAGGCGGCAGGCCAGAGTGCCGACCGAGCCTTGGAAGAGCTCCGGGAAAGTTTCGGCCCTTGGTCGGATAT
>CAXTTX010000140.1:0-7712 GCA_964247045.1 uncultured Verrucomicrobiales bacterium
GGAGACCGGGATCATCCAGGGATCAACGCTGCGCCGCGGAAGAATCCTGGGCAGCCGGCCTTTCCTGTGGCACGATTTGCTTGTAGATCTTCACGGCGGGAGCGCCCCCGGTCTCCGCGGAAATGAGGATGAAATATCTCTCGTTTTCGGAAAAGCGCATCATCGTGTCCTTGATCGGCTTCCACTCCTGGCCCATTTGAACCTCCAACTGGAGGGGGGCCATGTTGTAGCCATCGCGTTTCTCCGGCCGCTTGATGTGGGCGGGCTTGCCGGGAGGAAGGAGGTAATGCGTTTCCCCCAGGGCAACCCGCGCACCGAAGCCCGCCAGATTGCAGATGAAGCTCCCGCCCCGCGGCAACGCCTTCATCGATTCATCCGCCACCAAAACCTGATAGGGCGCTGCCTGCGGTGAGGCGGGGGGATTCCTCAGCAGGAAAAAAACCGCGTCGGTAACGCCGGGCGGCACCTTCGCCACCGCGGCGGCCGGTCCGGGCCCGGCCGACTTCAACAAGGAAACCTGTCCGGCATCATCCAGTGGAATCTTCACACTTGCTCCGCCAACGCCCGAGGCCGGCGCGAGCCTGGGAAATTCCCCCCCGGGCCCCGCATAAAACAAATCCTTGGGATCATCCTTGGAATCCTGGAAGAACACGATCCGCGCGTTGATGAGCGAACCACCCCGTACCGGCGGAGCGAAGGTGGCGAGGATGGCAAGGCAAAGGATGGATCGTGAAAGCATGGCGGAAATGAGAACAAGCGGATGATAGGGAAGAAGCGCGGTCTCAGGACTTTGTTTCCAGTTCGGAGGAAGACATCCAGCGGAAGGAGGAGATCACGAACCTGCGGCCGAAAACCTTGTTCGCTCCGGACTTCAGATCCGCAGGGAGTACATGAGCCCCATCCTCCGCTGAAACGTAGTCGGGAAGGCGTTGCACGACGGCCTCGCACCAGGCTCTGGCCACGACGGTGTTCGAACTGTCCTTGGCATCGCCATAGGCGCGGACCGTGAAGGTATCCGAGCGGGCGGTCGCGGCATTGCCAAGGACTGCCAGCAAGTCGGACTGGGTGAGATAGCCCGCCGCGCCTTGGTCGGAACGGCCTTCCATGGCTTTTCCATTGGGATATTTGGCCGAAGGTGCCGGCAGGTTGTAGCCCGTCGAGCCGAGGACGGAGGAGTCGCCGTTGATCGAGGTGGCGTCGATCGCTGCCTGGAGCGCGCCCTTTTGTGCAAGCCCGGACGTACCGAGCTGCCGGTTCACGAACTCGCCCATGCTGAGAAAAGGACCGCGCTCGCGGATCTGCTCCACGATCTCCCCGGCCAGCGAATCCAGCTCATTCTCACTGATGTCACGAGGCCCCTGGAAGACCCGCTGCTTGTCGGAACTGTTCTCCGGCGCGTCATTGTTCGGGAGGGAGAACCGGGAAAAACGGACCACCTTGTCGCCCCCGTCCTTGATGTCCGCGATCTTGGGGCCGGTCGCCGATTCCTCCATGAGGAAGACCTTCGCATCCGGCGCGTGGAGCGAGGCGAGCATGGCCTTCCAAGCGGCCTTGGAGGTGGAGTTCACATTGAAACCGCCTTTCATGAGCTGATGGGCGGCCGCCCGCGTGCGGGCCTGGGGTTCGGACGCGGTGTTGTTAGATGGGGTGGAGAGGACCGTCACGGCATCCTCCACCGTTTCTCCGTCCGGACGGTAGGGCACCATCCGCCGGTCCAGCGAGGCTCCGCCGGTCGTCCCATCGATGAAAGACTTGGCAAGTTCGGAGTTGGTCATGCTGGTGACGAAGTTGCCTTGGCTGGTGGCGATGCCTGAGAAATAATATCGGTCGTAAAGAAGCGAATTCAGGAGGAAGGAATGGTCATAGGAAACCGGCAAGCCAGGAACCGTGTAGGACAAGCCCGTGGGCGGGATCATCGGGCTGGCCCATGAATTCCCGACGGGATAAGCGAAGCGCGCGGCGGAGTTGGTGCTGGCCAAATTCGCGGAGTTCAACTGGGAAAAGTTCCGCAAGGGTCCGGTGGGCACCTCGTAGACCGTCCCGAACCGCAATCCTTTGTTTGCTGTCAACCCGGAGATGCCGTAGCTGCGTCCCTGGGAGTTGACCTCAAGATAGTTTTCGAAGCCCGTGCCCCGGGCGCTGTCGAGTGGCAGGACCCCGGGCTCGTAAGCGGAAGGCTCGAGCCCGGTCTTTTCGACATCCACGTTGGTGTATGACGAGGCGGCGGAGTGGAAGGCCAGCGGCTTGGCGGCCACATTGCCTTCGATGCTCTTGTCCTGGAAGTCGCCATAAGTGGTCTTCGCCGAAATGGTGGCCACTCCGAAGGTGTAGGCGGAAAGTGCGTTCAAAGGTGAGTTCCCGGATGCGATGGCGAAGGTATTCGCGGGCACCCCTTCGATCTCCTGGCCCCCGGAGGGAAGGCCCAGGGCATCTTCCAGATCCGGCAGGAGGTTGCCGTCCTCCTTCGAGGTGCTGACCTTGAAATTCGCCACACCGTAGACCTGCTGGGACGTGGCCGTGGAGCCCGTCCGGATCAGACCCACCCTGCACACTCCCTGCTGGACCGTGCTGGAGGAGATCCGCTTGTCGAGGCACGGGCGGATCTTCGCGCTCACCGAGTCTCCAGGAGCGAGGTATTCCACCGACCCGCGCTGATTTTCCGTTCCCGTTGGATAACTTTCATAGGTCGTGAGCTCGTTGGCCGTAACCCGCGGAGCGTAGAACCCGATCGTCACGCCACGGAAACCGCTGTCCAATTTCATGGGCTGTGCGGCAGTCGGGTCCGTGAAATTGTTCCAACTGCGGTAGGGATTGCCGGCGTAGCTGGTGGTCGTGGGAACCGTCGCGCTGAACATCCGGACTTCACCTGGAGCCATGTTGAAGATCGGGTTGCCGCTGTTGGCGAGATCGAAGATATATTTCCGTCCACCGGTCTTGGGACGGCCTTTGGATTCCGTGTCGATGTTGTCGACACCTTGCCCCTTCGCGGGCAGCCAGCCGCTTTCGCCACCGCCGGTCTTGCGGTTGATCTGGATACTGATCGGCACATTGGTCATTTCCACGGAAAGGTTGTTCACCTCCAGATTCACATTGTAGGGGTTGTGAAGCGTCACGACCGGGGCCATGCAAAGCATCATGAAGTAACGCGCGCCCTTGTCCCAGGCGGTCGATGCCCAACCGACCAGTGTTCCCTCGCTGTCCGTCCATTGGCTGGCGGTGGAGGGCTTGACGGTGGTGCTGCCATTGAGCGCCAGAGGCACGGCGATAAGGCTGTAATACATTTGCACCTTCAGCAAAGAGGGCATCACCGTGGCGGTGGTCGTGAATGACGGTGGTGGGGCCAGTTGCGAGGTCCACGCTACCGGCGGCTTCATCGCCAACGTGGGTCCGCCGTTCTTGTTCACCAGCGTTTTGCAAGCTCCCGCGAAGTTGTAAATCTGTGCCCATGAGGGCTCCGTCTGTCCAAAAGCGGCGTTCGTCGGCATCGGATAGCCGAGGTGCGAGGAATACATCCTCGCGTTTTGGCCGGAATGATCCGAAGTGAGGACATTGCCATTCAGAATGCTGTTCAAATCCTGTTTCAACCCGCCATTGGCCACGTCCGTGAACAGCCCCAAGGACGAGGTGGTGACATCATGATAGAGCGCCGGATAGGCCCCCGTCGGCGAACCGCGGAGGGCACCGAGCAGCAACGACCCGCTCTGCAGGGAAACGGTCTTGCTGAAAAGGTTGTCAGGCTTGGCCAGATCCGCCGCGTTCCAGTCGATTTTCTCAAGTCCATCGATACGGGCAACATCGGGACGGGCACCCGTGGCAAGACTGGCTGCCAGATCACCGGGCTTTCCTCCATAAGGTGCCTCGAAACCGGCATCAATGCGTGCCTTCACTCCCTCGTCGAGCACGGCATAGGCATACGATCCCGGCTGTTTGCCTTTCACGGCGACCAGATTCCCGAGGACCGGGTCAATGGTAGCCCCCGTGGCCTTGAGGGGCGGGACGAGCGTAACCCGATTATCCGCGGAAGGTGGCGCCGATTCCACGAACTCCTGCTCCGCGGTCTTGGCCGGGTCGGGATCGGAAACAAGCCATTGTTTGAATCTTCCGGCCTTGCCAGACTTCGAGTAGTCGTCCTCGGCGGGCAGCGAAGAGGGGTCGAACTTGCGCGACTCCCAGACGCCGGTGATATTGCGCTTGGTCGTTTCGGGATGGTCGAGGATCGACCCGGTGGCCGTGACCCGGGTGTCCGGCCCCGCGGCCTTCTGCAAGTCCCCGATGGCCATCAGAAGGGCCAACCTGGCATTTCCCCGTGCCCGGGACATCGAATCCCCCTGTGCGGAGGAACGCAGCGAGATGGAGGACAGGCTGAGAAGACCGACCGCCACAACCGTCAGCAGGATCATGAGCGACAAGGTGACAACCAGCGTGAACCCACGGTCGCGGAGAGGTTTCCTGGCAATGTTTTTTATGGGGAAGGTTCTCATCAGGTAAGTGGATTCATGGTGAGTTCGCCCGATCCCGGTGCGTGATTGCAGATCTGATGGCATTCAAGGACACGACCGGTATCTTCCTCGTTGGGAAAGAACCGAATAGGAGGCTTGGTGGTAGCATCCATGACGAAAACAAACTGCCTACTAGCTGACCGAGTGCCATCTGGAGGCCCTTGAGCATGTCTACTTGCAAGACACCGGCGTATCGGGGCCGTTCCTCGCGCCGCGCGGTCCGGGTTGGCCCGAACCGGAAGGCGGTAAAATGACGCCCGCCCCTCACCCGGGCCATGCCCGACGCCATTTGAAACCAGCCAGGCACTTCGGTCTCCGACGGCCTCCGCGTCCGTGACGGCTCTCCCTAATTGCGGCCGAGATACTTCACAACCGCCTCGGTCCGGGTCCGGACGTGCAGTTTTTTATACACCTTGTGCAAATGCGTCCGCACGGTCTCGACGCCGATGCCGAGTTCCCAGGCGATCTCCTTGTAAAGCGAGCCCTTCACCAGCAGCTCGAGGATCTGGGTTTCCCGCGGGGTAAGGCTCAGCTCCTCGTTCTTGGAGGGCAGCTCCTTCTTGAAGTGCTGCACGACCTTGCGGGCAATCGCACTGGACATCGGGGATCCCCCCGCGACGAGATCATCGAGCGCTTCCAGGAGCTTGTCGGGGATGTCGCGTTTCAAGAGGTAGCCGGAGGCCCCGGCGGCGAGGGCGTTGTAAATGCGCTCGTTGTTGTCATAGACCGTCACCATCAGGACCTGCGTGTCCGGCTGGCTGGCGGCAAGTTTGCCCACGCATTCGATGCCCGACATACCCGGAAGCTGGATATCCATCAGCACCACCCGCGTGGGTGACTTGGCCAGCACGGAAAGGGCGGATTCCGCATCCGGATACGCGGCGACGAATTTCCAGCGTGGGGACGATTCGATGATATCTATCAGGCTGTCGCGGAGGGTGTCGTCATCCTCCACCACGGAGATTGTCACAGGGTTTTCGCTCATTGGAGAAGGGGCTTGGGGTTTTTAGGAATCTTACAACGGAAGCTGACCAAGGTCCCGCTTCCCGGATAAGAGGAAATTTCGCAGATGCCACCGATGTCAGCGAGCCTGCTTTCGAAGTTTCCGAGTCCATGGCCGTCCATTGTGGCCCCCCTTGCAAAACCCTTGCCGTCGTCCCGGATCTCGATGCACAGGATTTCACTCTCGAAGCTCACGGTCATGCTGACCTCGCAGGGGCCGGCGTGCTTCAGGATGTTGTGCAGGGCCTCGCGCACGGCCATGGAGACATTGTGGCGGAAGTCCGAACTGATGGTGTGGGGCGGGAACGAGGATGGGATATCGAAACGGCAGCGGATCCCGCTTTCCTGGAAAATTTCGTCGGCATGCCGGGTGAGCCGCGAGGCGAGTTCATCGAGATTGTCGTGCGACGGATCGACCGCCCAGACCAGTTCGTCCATGGCCACCACGAGTTCCCGGGCGGCGGCGGTCATCTTGTCGAGCTGCTTGCGGGCCTTTTCCGGATCGTGCTCCAACGCGCGGCCGGCGAGCGATGCGGCGACGTTCAGGACCGTGATGCGCGTGCCAAGGTCGTCGTGCATGTCGCGTGCGATGCGGGTTCGGTCGCGCTCCAGGGCCGTCAGGAATGCGAATTCCCGCAGCCGCCGCCGGTTGCGCCGGTTGCGCTGCCTGATCACCACCACGGCAGCTAGCGAGATCATGCAGGCGGTGGCGGCAGGCCAGAACCAGGCCCGCTGCCAAAGATGGGGACGCACGATGATTCTAGCGGAAAGGCCCGCCGATTCCGGGTGATTCTCCTCGGTCATCCCGATGGCGCGGAAGATATATTCGCCCGGAGGCACATTGAGGAAGGTGGCGCGTTGCTGGTTGCCCGTGATGACGTTGTAGGCCTCCTTCCAAGTGACAATCAAGGTGCGGCCTCCGACCAAGTCCGCATCAAGGGCCTGCGTCGCCGTCCATTTTCCGCCCATCGATTGATCGCCGTCGATCAGGCAGAGCATGGTCGTCGTCTCACGCCTTGCCACCAGGGCGATGGCTGGCTCCGCTCCTCCCCGGGTCCATCCTTCGGGAGCCCGCATTGGGAAAAGGATATCTGAACCTTTTTCAAAGTTTCCGTTCTTCCAGAGCGGGAGCTTTGGTTCTTGCGGCAGGAACAGGTTGAGATCGTCAATCCCCAGGCTGCCGCTGGTATCGGAAGCACCCGAGCTCAAGGTCACGCGGAGAAAAGCCACGTTTTCCGGGCAGTAGAGAATCTCCCGCCGGGGGTTCAAGGGCGAGTCGGTCAAGCCCGTTCCCCATTTGAGACTGCTACCGGTCATGTTGAACTGGGCCTGCGAGACGGGCTTCGACTGGGCGTCGAGAAATTCAAAGGTCAAGCTCATCCCGAGGACGCTTTCCTGCCAATGCTCGTCAAATCCCGCCAGTTGGCAGCGCAGTTGGACGGGGCGTTCAAAGAAGTTGGAGCCCGCGCCAAGGTCGAAATCAATCCGATGAAGACCGGGCTTCAGGCTAAGGGGCATTCCTGATGGGGGAACCGCCGGAACCGGTTCTCCATCGACGTTGATCCCGGTAAGGCGCAGCTGAAAGGAAGTGTCTCCCGGCTGGAGACCCGGACGCCCGGGAACGTAATCCCCTGCGCGTGCGTCGGGTGGAACGAAGAGGAAATCGGTTGGCTTTCTCGCGACGGAACTGATGCGGACCTCATCGATCAACCCGGGAAATGGTTCCGCCTCGGCGTTTGTAAAGTTCCTGGCCTCGTTGCCGACCGCGAAATCCCCTTCGATCTTGGCGAGATTTCTCGAAAGCGTGCCGACACCGATCCTGTTGGCCGCTTCACGGGTGGTATCAAGCCGGGTCCAGTAAAGCTGGAGGGCACCCGGGATTCCGGCACGGCCATCATACGACACGGCGACGTGAAACCAGTCGTTCGTGTTGATCGCATGCGGGCCGTGGGTGGGGATCGAGGCGATGGCACCGCCCACCGCACCGCTGTCCGGCAGGGGCGAGAACGAAAGGAATCCCTCCCGCTCGACGCGAAAACTGAACACCCGCTCGTTCTGCTCACCATCCATGGTCAGGATGTCCAGCGCGATCGTGGAAGCCTCGGAAGGCAACTGTTCGAACTTCACCATGGCTTCGTAGGTGAATGCTCCGTCCTCTCCCTGGATCACGAAGTCTTCCGGAGCGTTGTCCCCGGGTCCGTTGACAAGAGC
>CAXTTX010000140.1:7722-11634 GCA_964247045.1 uncultured Verrucomicrobiales bacterium
GCGGGCGCCAGGGTTACGATGGCTCCCGAAAGCAACTGGCTGCCCGGCATTCCACCGGTGTGGTGATGAAAGGAGACCGCGCGCCCTAGGCCCGGAAAGGCTTGCCGGCCAGCCTCCGCACCGTTGTGCATGCCGCGCAATGAAGGGCCTTCCTTCACGGAATTCTTGAATGGCGGCGCGCCTTCGTTCAGGTGCCAGAGTTGCAAGGTGAATTCATCGGCCTCGTAGGGCTGGAGTTTCACATCCGCCACCAGGATCCCGCTGAGCAGAAGCGAAACTGTTGCCGCCAAAGGTAGCATCACCGGATCGGAGCAAAAGGTTCCATCGGCGACGAGACAAATTGCCAGCCAGGGAGGGGCCGTTCATTCCCCCTGCCGGAGAAAGCGGATCTCGCGGAACGCGAGGGCGGCGCGTGGGTTTGCGTCATCTGGAGGTATGGCACCATATCCGTCAGGTCCGGGGAAGACAGCAGATCGGACATCCCACGAAAGTGGGATACCATATTTTGCGAGGCCGGCCGGCGATGTCGTTTTCTTCCTCATTCCTCCGGGTCCCACAGTTCGAATTCACGCGAGCATCGCAAGCGGTCACGCTTCTGAAAAAGGTAACAGCCCTCTGAAAAACAGGGATTTTTCAAGTGCCATCAGTCTGATCCGGCCCGGGTTTCAAATCATCGGATACGCGGGAAAGCAGCATCCCATTTTAGTGTGAACGGGCTGCATCTCATTGAATGCGGCGAAGCCGTGGCGCTAGGTTGCTCCGATTCTCGAGGCGCGTAAACCGTCGGACCCGCCCGCGCGCCGACCCTGCCCCTGAAAAAAGCCTTATTCTTAGAACCCGAGACCCAAAAAATCCATCCCTAATGAAAATCCATAAGAATCCCTTCTTGGCCGTGGCGCTCAGCTCCAGCCTGTTCGTTCCCACCTTGCAGGCAGCCTTGGCTCCCTATTCGGTGGCCGATGCCAACACCACCTATCTCTATCACTTCAATGAGGCAACTGGCGGAAGCTCGGCCGCCAACATCGGCTCCACCGGCCGGGCGGCCCTCTCGGTGGATGGCAATCCCTACGCCGGTGACGGGAACAACCAAGCACTCATCACCACAGTGCTCGGTGCCACCGGCTACAGTGGCTTTGGCAATGCCGCGAACGTCACCGGGGATGCATGCCTGGGCGTTGATGCGGACGGCAACGGCGCCTTTCGCGCCGGGGACGGCAATCCGGTGGGCCTCGACCAGATGGCGAATCACTCCACCATCTACGGGGATGGGAATGCTTTCACCTTGGAAGCGATGATCAGCGTGCCGTCCATTACCAGCGGCACCCGCGAGATCATCTGCTCCGATGTCGAGACAGCGGTAGCTGCCGATCGTGGTTTCCAGTTCCGCATCACTTCCGCCGGCAAACTTGAGTTCAATGCCGTCGGCACCGCACCAGCCGCGGCGACCGTGGACATTCCCGTCACCGGCACCCACGGCTTTGTCGCCAACCAATGGTTCCACGTTGCCCTGACTTACGACGGAACCACCCTGCGGTTTTATTGGACCAAGGTGGATCCATCCATCACAGCCGCGAACCTCATCGGCACCAACACGGTGGAAACCGTTGACCTCAACGACGATGCCCTCCTGATTCTCGGCAATGAGGGCCGCGCCACCGCCGGACTCGGAAACGAGCCACTGGGCGGCCTGTTGGACGAGGTGCGCATCAGCAAGGTGGCCCGTACTGCCAACCAGTTCATCTTTTTCGACCTCACAGACAGCGAACCCGACGGCTTGCCTGACTCTTGGGAAATGACGCATTTTGGCAACCTCTCGGAAACTGCGGCGGGTGATCCGGACCTGGACACCTTCAGTAACCTGGCGGAATACAACGCCGGCTCGGATCCGGACGATACCGCCTCCGTCCCCGGCGACATCGATGGGGACCAGTTGGCGGACTCGTGGGAAACGACCAATTTCGGCAATCTTGGCCATACCGGTTCGCAAGACCCCGACAACGATTTCAATACCAACGAAGAAGAGGAAACCGCCGGCACCAACCCGAACAGCGACACAAGTTTCCCGGACACCGATACCGACGGTCTGAGTGACGGCTGGGAATATACCTTCATCCTGGATCTCGAATCTTCCGCCGGGGATGATCCCGACGGCGACCTCTACACCAACGCCGAGGAATACACCGCGCGGACCAATCCCAGCCAATACCTTTCCTCGCCCGATAGCGACGCGGATGGACTGGTGGACGGCTGGGAGGCCCACTACTTCTTCGTCAGCGGAGACAGCCGCGCAACCGTTCTCGCCAAACAGAATGGCACGGGCGACCCGGATGGCGACAGCTACACCAACGAACAGGAGGAAACCGCGGAGACGAATCCGGCCACGATCCAAAAACCGACCGACCTGGACGCGGATGGGTTGATCGACTCGTGGGAACAGTTCTACTTCAGCGATCTGGATGAAGTGGCCTCGGGCAATCCGGACGGCGACGGCGCCACCAACCTGCAGGAGCAAAATGCCGGCTCGAACCCTACCCTGCTGGCTTCGACACCGGCGGACATCGATGGCGATGGCACGCTTGACACCGCCGAGGCCTTCCAACCTTACAACCCGGATAGCAACACGCTCCACCTGTGGCATCTGAACGAGGTGGACCAGCCTGCGGGCGATGTGGGGAACAGCCCCGTCACCATGGCGGTGATCAATTCGAATGGCCAGCTCTGGGAGCCCTCGCTGGCGGGTTTCGCCACCGGCCTCAATACCTCGAAAGAACGCGGCACCGCCAACGGCGGGGCACTTTCCGCAAAAACACTGGTCAACGGCGCGGGCGACGACACCACCATCACCTATGCTGGCACGGACGGAGCCTTCACCTTTGAAGGTATCGTCCGCATCGATTTCAATCCAACGGCCATCCCCCCACAAACCGCTCCGATGCAGATCGTGACCGGTGACTCCGATGCCTTGTCAGCTCGCGTGTGGCAATTCCGCGTCACCCCGATCGGTCACGCCAATAATATCGGCGGCACCGCGCCGAAGCTGGAGTTTCTCAACCTTCACGGGAACACCGCCGTTCAAACGATCGCCGCCACCTTGCCAACGGGGGCGGATCCCGATGCCGTCGTCCAAGGCGGTTGGTATCATGTGGCCGTGGCCTATAACGGCAGCGAGGCGACACCGGACAACCTGAAACTGTATTGGACCCTGCTGGATCCTTCACGCACCGAGGCTCGTCAGCTTCTGTCCACGCAAATGACCAACGACCTTATCACCGCCAGCCCGGACTTCACCATCGGGAACGAAGGCCGCGATGGCACCGCTCCCTTTGGAAACACCGACGGATTCGCCGGGGTGGTCGATGAGATCCGCATCAGCGACATCGCACGCACACCGACGCAGTTCCTCTTCGGCGCGTCCGACGGCGACATCGATGACGACAATCTCCCGGACACCTGGGAGACCACCTATTTCGGAGGACTCGGACAGAATGCCACCGGGGACTTCGATAACGACGGCACCAACAACGGTGCGGAATACCGCCTCGGTTTGATTCCGAACAGCGGCAGTTCCCGCTTCGCGGCCACGCGCGGCAGCGCCGGTCTGATCCAGTGGCCGAGCGTGACCGGGGTGACCTTCACCATCGAGCGGAGCACGACTTTGGCCTCAGGTTCCTGGACGCCGCTTGAAGCGGCCTTCCCCGGCACCGCTGGAACGGCCAGCTACACCGACCCCTCGCCACCGGTGGGCGGCAAGGCCTTTTACAAGGTCACGCTGAATCCCTGATCGCGGGGAGATTTGAATCAAACGGCCGGGAACCGCCACGCGCGGTTCCCGGCTTTCTGTTTGTGTGTTGTAGCGTCGGTTCACCATCGCTGGCTGGACGTGATGTTGTTTGTGACCTACCCCACTCACCA
>CAXTTX010000141.1:0-11612 GCA_964247045.1 uncultured Verrucomicrobiales bacterium
AGCGGAGTGCGCGCCTCGTCGATGAGAATGGAGTCCACTTCGTCGATGATGGCGAGGTAGTGGCCGCGCTGGACCTGCTCGTCCTTGGTGGAAGCCATGCCGTTGTCGCGGAGGTAGTCGAAGCCGAACTCGGCATTCGTGCCGTAGGTGATGTCGTTGGCATATTCCGCGCGGCGTTCCCACGGCGGCATCTGGTTCTGGATACAGCCGACGCTGAGGCCGAGGAAGCGGAAGAGCGACCCCATCCACTCCGAGTCGCGCTTGGCGAGGTAGTCGTTGACCGTGACGACGTGGACGCCAAGGCCGGTGAGGGCATTGAGATAGACGGGGAGGGTTGCGACAAGGGTCTTGCCCTCACCGGTTTGCATTTCCGCGATCATCCCGCGGTGAAGGACGATGCCGCCGATGAGCTGGACGTCGAAGTGGACCATTTCCCACTTGAGCGGGTGGTCGTTGACGATGATCTCGGTGCCGGAAAGACGGCGAGCGCCGTTTTTCACGACGGCATAGGCTTCCGGAAGAATTTGCTCCAGATAACGGGCACGGGACCTGCCGAACTGGCCCTCGATTTCATGGAATTCGGTCTTGGCCGCCTCGATGGATTCGGGGGTGGCGAGAACCGAGGAAGGCAGGGAGGGGAATTCCTCACGAAGAGGGGCGAGGCGGGCGTCCAGAAGCCTGGCGGTTTCGCGCAGTTCCTCTTCACCCATCCGCTGAACGGCCGGCTTCGGCGGAGCCTCCAGCACGTGGTAGCGGGAAAGGTGATTTTTCCATTTTTCCGTCAATTCCACGAGTTTCTCGACCGGCTCGCGCTGGAGAGCTTCTTCAATTTCCTTGATACGGGCCACCGTCGGGCGGATGCGGCGCACCTCGCGCTGGTTTTTGCTACCGACGATTTTCTGGAGAATCCACTTGATCATATGGGAAGGGGTAAGGGGCGGGGTGGCCCGCCGCGAGGGACGCGATACACCAGCAGGAACGCGGGTGCAAGCGCGAGGGTTGGGATAACCCGACGGTTTTCCCATCGGCTTGCGGAGGGGTCCGGAAGCGGTCCGGGAAAGTGCCGTGGCGCGCTTTCCTGACTGCGAGGATTTGTTGGTTTCATGGGAGTTACAAGAGGTTTTTCGGTTGGGTTTCAGGGGTGGCAAGTGGCGCCGGAAAAGGGGGATGAAACAGTTTGCGAGAAGGGAGGCGGTGAAGGCTGGAAGACGGAGTGCTGAAGGGGGACGTGCCTGCAATTTGCCGTTGGGAAAGGGCCGGAATTTGTCATTTCCGGGGTGTAGCAGCAGTTTCCAGCAGTGATTTTGTCGTTTTTGCAGGGAAATGGCTAGTGGGGCGGGGCGAGTGAAAGGAAAGGGGGATTGTCGCAAGTCTCTCGTTTTAAGATTTTTGTATCAAATCTTGTGATTTGGGTCTGGGGGCGAAAAAGGGGAACTGCAACAAAAGCCAAGTGTTTTGAGTTTTGTTTTGGTTTTTGGGGAGCAAAAGGGAGGACGAAAGATCTGAATGAAGCCGTATTGAGATCGTGGGAGCGGCCTGTCCCGATTTTAGCAAGTTGGAGGTCGCGTCTCAACCAACCGGGCGTCTGCCAATACAGATTGCGCGAATTCCGACAGTGTGGATTGAACGCCAACCGATTGTGGAATCCAAAAAAAACCGGAACCGAGGTGTGTTTTGATCTATGTGTAGGCTGCCCAGTGCAAGGACTCACCTGGTTCGCGCCAAACCCGCGCGAGTCCGCCAGACCCTTGGAGAGGGGGGATACAAAAAACGCGCCGCGTAGGAGTTCCGGACAGGCTAACAGCCGCGAGGCCCAGGCAAAGTTTTCGAACGACCGTCCTGGAGGGTAGTGCCAGCGTGGCGTCGAATTCACGCGAAAGGTCTGGAAGTTCCATCAGGTTTTTGGGAAAAGGAATGAGAGGCGACTACTTACCGGAAACGATTCCGCTGCCAAAGGATTTCGCGGTAAGCTCGCGGTGATCCCCCTATCCCAAAACCCCCACACCCATGAATGGCAAGTTCTCCCGACTGTCTTCCGGTGGCCTGCCAAGAGGCGCGCCGGACTTTTTCCGCAGACCCCTCGTGGCGCTGCTGCCGGTGTTCGCCGCGCTGATACTGCCGCTTTCCGCGGACCAGTCCGGGCTTTTCACCTATACGGATCAAGGGACAACCATCCAGATCACGGGATATCCGAGGAAGGCGACGGGGGCGGTTGTTGTTCCCGGGCAGATCGTGGGCAAGCCTGTGACTTCGATCAAGAACGAGGCATTCTTGTATTGCCAGGGGATCACGGAGATCAGTTTGCCTTCCACTCTAACCACCATTGGCGGCAGTGCATTCGCCCGCTGCACCAGTTTGGCAAGCGTGACAATCCCACCTGGTGTGACCTCCCTGTCCACCGGTGTTTTTTCCTCGTGCACCGGATTGACGAGCGTGAGCCTTCCCGCGGGCATGACCAGCATCGGGTCCAATGCTTTTCGTGACTGCAGCAATCTGGCGAGCGTATCCATCCCCGGGAGCGTGACAACTTTGGGACCAAATGCTTTCAATGGATGCAGCAGCCTGGTATCCGTGAGTCTTCCGGCGAGCGTCGCCAGCATTGGCGCGGGAGCCTTCAGACCCTGCCCCGGTCTCACCGGATTCACGGTGGAATCCGGCAATTCCGCTTTCAGCAGCGCCGGGGGAGTCCTGTTCGACAAGAACCAGACGCGGCTCATCCAGTATCCGGCCGCGATGACGGGCAGCTACGAGGTACCCTCCGGTGTGTCGGTGATTGACCCATATGCCTTCTTCCAGTGCGTTGGGCTGACGGCCGTGACCCTGCCAGCCGGATTGACCACGATTGATGAGGGGGTCTTTTCCGGGTGCGGGGGGCTGACGGCCATCTCGATCCCATCATCGGTCGCGGGCATTGGCACCTCGGCCTTTGCCGGATGCCCGGGGCTTGTCAACGTGAGCTTGCCATCTGGCTTGACCAGTATCGGGGGCAGGGCGTTCCAAGGATGTGCGGCGCTGGCGGGCGTCACGTTGCCATCCGGTCTGACAAGTCTCGGGGGGGAGGCTTTTTCGGGATGCGTCGCGTTGACGGGCATCAACCTCCCTGCCGGGTTGGCGAGCATCCCGGCGGGTGCTTTTTCAAACAGCGGCCTGACGAGCCTGAACATCCCCCCGGGGGTGACGACCATTGGCAGCTACGCGTTCAGATACTGCGCCAGCCTGACCAGCGTGACCGTCCCTCCGGGGGTAACGAGCCTGGGGGAATCCGCGTTTTCCAGATGCACCGCTCTGACAAGCGTGACACTTGGCTCCGGGATCACCAGCGTCCCTTATTCCGGATTTGCCTATTGCACCGGCCTAACGAGCGTTGTGATTCCCCCAAGTGTGACGAGCATCAGCAATTATGCTTTCCAAGGGTGCAGCGGGCTGGTCTCCATCACCATCCCGTCAAGCGTGACAACGATCGGGTTGGACGCGTTCCAAGGGTGCGGCGGCCTGACGAGTTTTTTCATTCCAGCGAGTGTGACCAGCACGGACAAGTTTTTCGGATGTACGCATTTGACATCGATTTCAGTGGATGCCGCAAATCCGAATTACAGCAGCGAAGGCGGGGTGCTTACAACAAGATGAAGACGCAGCTCCTGCGGTGTCCGGAAGGGATCGCGGGGAGCCTAGTGATCCCGTTTTCCGTGACGACCATCGCGGTCAATTCGTTCACTGGATGCCGGGGAGTGACGGAGGTGACGATTCCGAACACGGTAACGAACATCAACAATTCGGCGTTTTCCGGATCCGGGCTGACCTCTGTCTTCCTTCCGGCCAGTGTGACAAGCCTTCATCCCACCGCTTTCGTGGGATGCGGCGAACTTGAATTGTTCACGGTGGATGCGGCGAATCCGAACTATAGCAGTGAGGATGGGGCGCTCTACAACAAGGCGAAAAGCAGGCTGATCACGTGCCCGGGAGGGTTCGCTGGAATTTTCACGATTCCCAACGGCGTAACTCATGTGGGTGACCAAGCTTTCCAAAGTTGCACGGGCCTCACTGGGGTGAATTTCCCGGCCTCATTGACCGCGATGGAATGGGCATCGTTCGCGAATTGCACCGGATTGACGAAGATAATGCTGCCTCCGGCCCTCACGCGTATTGGAAACGGGGCTTTCCGCAGGTGCACCGGGCTGACGAGTGTCACCATTCCCGCCAGCGTGACATCGATCCAAGATGAGGCATTCTCGGGAAATCCGAACCTGAAGAGCGCGATCTTCCTGGGGAACGCACCTTTCATGGGAGACAATACGATCGGTTTCGGGCTCTCCAGCGTGTTTGCTTCCCTCATCAACTTCGAACCACTGCCACAAGGCTTCAAGGTGTATTACTTCAATGGTGCCACCGGGTTCACTTCTCCGACGTGGGTGGGATATCCGACGGTGAACATGGGCGGGGCGTCCGCGGCGAAGGCGTGGCTGGTTTCCCATGGTTTCGCCTATGATGCCAACCTGCGCGCGGATAGCGATGGCGACGGTGTGGATTTGCTGACTGCCTATGCCTTGAAGCTGGATCCCAGGTTGAATCTGGCCGGGAGCCTGCCGAAGCCGGTGGTGGAGGGGAGCGCGGTGAAGCTGACGTTTTACGCGGGGAACGCGGATGTGGGGTACGGGGTGCAGTCCAGCGATGACCTGGTGAACTGGAGCCCGGACGGGATCAGTCTTTCAGCACCGGACGCGGATGGGATGAGGACGGCGACCGCGAGCGCCGGTAGGGGTCAGCGGTATGTGAGGCTGGCGCTGAGCCGGTGAAGGGTGAGCCTTTGGGGATCGATTCGGATACCCGCGCGGATTCGCAGAGGCGCGGACCGATATTCCCGCCAACGTCACCCCGACCTTCAGCCCTAACTTCCGGACAGGTGATCCTGAAGTTAAGGAACCGCCATGGTCCAGATGCGGGCGAGGCGTTCCGGTGTCCACCCGACCACATCAGAAACTTGTCCGTCACCGACTTCAATAACCCGTTCGACTCCATCGTCACGTTCGGCAACATCCACGCTGAAGAAGGGACTGTGAATGCGCGCCACCACCTCCGTGACGATCGCGGGTATAGAATCGCAGGGGTTGTTCGCAAAGGGTGTCCCGCGAATCACGAAATAGCGGACTTCGGAATCCGGAATGTAGTCTTCCACCTCGCGAACGCAGAAGCCACCCTCGATCTCTCCACGGAACTTGATCATGTCCGACACGAGCCGTTGCGCGCCGTCGGTGGAGCGAAGAAGCGAGCCCGAGTCGGTTTTTAGCGACTTCACATAGTCCTTGATGAAGTAGGCATCCCAGCCGAGGGCATCCAGTTCCGCCTTGAGATCGGCGTCCGGTGGAAAGGTGACCGTGCGGGGCGTGAGCCCGGAGAGTAGCGGATACCAGTTGGGGAGATGATGGCAGGCGAGATAGGTTTCCAACGCGGTCAATGTCCGAGCTCCGGTCGCTGAAACGGCCTCGCAAAATGACCGGTATTCACCGGTGTTCATCATCCATCCGCGATAGACAACGGTTTCGCCGCTTTCGAGTGGCGGATGGAATTTTCTTCCCCCTGAAAGAAGGGCTTCGCTGGAAAAGACGGATATGGGAAATCCCTCGGCGCGAAATGCTTCGATCTGTTCGGAGAACGCCTCGTCGGGCTTCCGGGATTCAATGACGTCGCTTGGAAAGATGAATCTCACCCGATGGCTTTTTGGGGATTCTAACCGGTGACACGGTTACAGGCGCTTCGCTCCCATTGCCCTACCTTTTCAGATTTATCCCGCGACCGACCCATTGGGATCAGATCGTCATCGAGTGGAAGCCGCCGTCGACGATCATCTCGATGCCGGTGATGAAGGAGCCGGCCTTGGGGGAGGCGAGGAGGAGGGTGGCGCCGATGAGTTCCTCGGCATTGCCGAAACGGGAGGCGGGGGTCTGGCGGAGGATGTCGAGGACGCGGGACTCGTCGAGGACCTTGCGGTTTTGCTCGGCGGGGAAGAAGCCGGGGACGAGGGTGTTGACGCGGATGTCCTTGTCGGCCCACTCGCGGGCGAGGTTGCGGGTGAGGTTGTGGACGGCGGCCTTGGAGGCGGAGTAGGTGAAGACGCGGGAAAGGGGATTGAGGCCGGAGATGGAGCCGAGGTTGATGATGGAGGCCGGGCGGGATTCATCGACGAAATATTGGCCGAAGACCTGGCAGGCGCGGAAGATGGCGGTCAGGTTGGTGTCCATGATCCGCTGGTATTCTTCCTCGGGGATTTCCAGGAAGGGGGTGGGGGAATTGGTTCCCGCGCCGTTGATGAGGATGTCGACCTTGCCGGACTTGGTGAGAACAGTATCGAGCAGTTCGTGGAGGGAATCGCGGGAAGTGACGTCGACGGGGACGAAGTAGCCCTTGCCGCCGTGGGACTCGATCTCGGCGAGACGCTTTTCGGCCTTCTCGGGGATGCGGCCGCCGAGGACGACTTCCGCGCCGGCGCGGGCCAGTCCGACGGCCATGGTGCCGCAGAGTTCACCGGTGCCACCGATGATCACGGCGGTTTTTCCGGAGAGATCGAACAAGTCCTTCAAGTAGGCGGCGGTCTGCATGGGGCCGAGTTTCGAGAGATTCGCAAGTGCTGCCAAGTACGAATCGGAGACGATTTATCGGACCACCCCCGGGGGGACGGCGGACATGGATGGAGAGGGGGAGAGTTAAATCAGTGAGCAGGGAAGAGGCGGACGAGAGGAGAAAGAGGAACACGAAGAGCACGAAAGGGACACGAAAGGGACACGAAAAAGAGTGCCGTGAATGGAAGCGCTCCCTACTTCGCCTTCGGCTACGAAGGGCAGGAGCGGACATGACGGAGCGAAGCGGAGTCAAAGGAAAAATGCGGATAGGGAGAAGGGAATTAACCGCAAGGAACGCAGAGATCACAGAAGGAGGGATAGGAGGAGCCGAAAGAGAGGGAAGATGGAGTGAAGCGAAATGAGGCCGCATCAGGCCGGGAGTAAAATGGAGTTTGTCCGCAAGGCGGATGACAGGCAGAACAGGTTCGTGACGCTGCTTGAGAAAATTCCCTGGCTGTCCACCGCCTCGCGTCGAAAGCGCTGGCTGGTGGGGGTATCAGGCGGGGCTGACTCGGTGGCGCTGTTGCGATTGCTGGTGGGCGCGGGGTTCCGGAAGCTGGTGGTGTGTCACCTGGACCATGGGCTGAGGGGAAGGGCGTCGGCGGGGGATGCGAAGTTTGTGGAAAGGCTGGCCGGGGAAATGGGGTTGGTGTTTGAAGGGGCGAAGGCGGATGTGAAGGGGCGGATGCGGGAGAGGGGGGAGTCGATGGAAACGGCGGCACGGAACGAGCGGCATGAATTTTTCGCCGCGTGCGCGCGGAAGCACCGCTGCCGGGAGATCCTGCTGGCGCATCATCTGGATGACCAGGCGGAGACGATCTTGTGGAACCTGCTGAGGGGTTCGCACGGGCTGAAGGGGATGGCAGAGGAGAAGACGTTGGGCAGGCTGAGGGTCACACGACCCTTGCTGGGGGTGAGGCGCGGGGAGTTGGTGGAATGGTTGGTGGCGGAGGGGCATCGCTGGAGGGAGGATGCGAGCAATGCCTTGCCGGTGGCTGTCAGGAACCGGTTGCGGAACGAGGCGCTGCCGCTGTTAGCGGAAATTTCCGGAAGGGATGCGACGGGGGCGCTGGTGCGGGGGGCGGAGCAGTGGGGGGAGATGGCGGGAGTTTTGGAATGGGCGCTGGGACGTGCGAATGTGATTGATCCGCAGGGGAGGTTGCATGTGCCGGCGTTGCGTGAGCTGCCGCGGGCGTTGCAATTGGCGGCGGTGAGGGAATTTTTGATCGGGCAGGGGATTGGGAATCCGGAATCGGATTTGTTAGGGCGGGGGGTGGAGTTGGTGTTTGGGGGGAAGGTTTCCGTGGTGAATTTGCCGGGGGGGAGGAGACTGAGGCGAAGGGAAGGGAGGATGTGGGTGGAGTAGGAAGAAGTTTGCTAGTTTTGACTTCGTCCAAGCGGATTGTGGCTTCGCCAAAGGAACAGAAAGTCGCGATCGCTCACCGTGGCTTTCAGTTTTCAGTTTTGAAGGAAGGAGACCGGAAGACAGTCAGTCCTTCTAAATTCCTTCGGAATGTTCAGGGAAGAGAAGACGGGCTGAGAGTGAAACTGCTGGGAGTCACGATTGCAAACGTGGTCGAAGGCCGGAACCACGTTGTGGTTCGGATATTTCATCTGTCTTACCCGGGGTAGGCACTTCGCGGTTCCCGCTCGCGCCACCCCCGGGCTGGAGGATTCAACGCCGTTGGCGTAGGGAGACGGTGGTGCTGAACCAAGAGGGTGTCTATCAAACATGGCCTTCGGCAGGGGCAGCAAAAGAGTTTCCGACACGTCTGCAGCGGGCCCTTAGCTGTTAGCTTTCGTTTGGCCCGCCCCAGCCGGACCGTTAGGGATAACGGTCCCTGCCTTTCAAGAGAACCTCTCAGGACGGGGGCAGGAGGGAGCGGCGGGTTTGGGGGCCTTCGGCGGACTCGCTGTTGGTTTCAAGGCCGGTGCCCCACCAGATCTGCTCGTAGCCGTTGCGGGGGCTTTCCGCCTGGCGGATGACGCCATCGGCGGTGATGCCGAACCAGGGGTTCACGTAGCCGCCCATGGCCTCGATGGTCTGGCCGGTCCAGGTGTTGCACATGCGGGGAATGAAATACTGGTGGCGGGATTCGAGCAGGACACCACCGCCCCAACTGGAGGTGCCGCAGACGATGGGCCGGCCGGAGGCGTCGCGGGTGCTGCAATCGTTCAGGAAGGCGGCGAGGTCACGGCCGGTTTCGCGCGGTACGAGCTTCCGCCAGATGCGCTGGTGAGGGCAGGTATCCACGACGTAATATTTGATGGGGATCAGCTCCATCACCGAGGGAGACGGATAGAACATCGCCCGCACGAACTTACCGGGCGAGTGGAGGCCTTTCTCCACGTAAGCGGTGCGGTTTCCCCAGCTGAGGCTCACATATTGCGGATGGCCGAAGCCGGCGGGCGGCACGAAGCCCGATTCCAACAGCCAATCGTAGGGGAACACCATCCCGGTGTGGATCTTGTCGGCGATCATCCAGACGAGGACGTCGGGCTCCTTGCCATCGGGACCGGGAGTGGTCCTGTGGACTTCCTGGCGATAGGTGCGTGGCGGGGTGTCCGGCAGGCGGACGCCACAGGAAGCCAAGAGGGTGGTTAGGGAAACCAGCGCTCCAAGTTGGCCGAGAATCCTCCGGCGGGTCATCAGGCGGGAAGGAAGGAGCAGATGTATTCGCAGATTCCCTCGTTCACCTTGATCGTGAAGCCGCTGTTTCCCGCGACATCGAAAGCGGAGCCGGCCTCGATGACCTGGGTTTGCTTGGTGCCGTCGAGGGTCACCTCGCAGGAACCGGCGATGATTTCCATGCGCTCCGGGGCGGCGGTGCCGAAGTGGTATTTGCCCGGATAGATGAGGCCGAGGGTCTTCTTGGTGCCGTCCGTGAAGTGGACCGTGTGGGAAATCACATGGCCATCGAAATAGACGTTGGCCTTGGCATCGACGGTTACATTGGGAAACGAGGTCATGGAATGAATGGTAGGATAAGAGGGTGGAATGTCCGGGTGGGAAGCGGCGGTTTTACTCGGTGGGCAAACCGCTCTCTTTCCAGGAGTCCCAGCCACCGGTGAGGGTGGAGGACGAGTAGCCGCGGTCCGCAAGGTGCATGGCGACGGTGCGGGCGTCCGGGCAGAGAAGATTGGTGCAATAGACAACGATGGGTTTCTTCGCGGCGATGGCGGCCTTGATCTCGCCCTCGTGCTTGTCGATCTCCGCATCGCCGTGGTTTTTCGGCAGGCTGATCGCTCCGGGAATGTGGCCCAAGGCGTAGAAGAATGCGGGCCGCGCGTCATAGAGCAGCACGTTTCCGGACTGCTGCAGGGCGAAGGCATCGGTCAGGGAGATCGATGTGACCTTGCCCCGGCCGTTCATGAGGACCGGGCGCTTCGTCCTGTCGGGCGCGGGTTGGGTTTTCGCCACGGATTGTGGCTTTGCCGGTTCCTGTTTGGAACGGGGTACACAGGAGACCGTGAGCAGGGTTCCCGCAGCCAAGGCGATCGGCAGGGAGTGGAAGGTCATTTGGCGATTTCGAGAAGCTCGACATCGAAAACCAAGGTGCCGGAAGGGCTGCCATCGCCCTTGTCCACCTCACCGTAGGCGAGCTTGCCGGGAATCCAGAAGCGGCGGGATTCGCCCTCGACCATGAGTTGCACGCCCTCGGTCCAGCCGGGAATGACGCCGTTGAGCGGGAACTCGGTGGGCTCGCCTCTCATGACGGAGCTATCGAACAACGTGCCGTTCGTCTGCCATCCCGAGTAGTGGACCTTTACGGTGTCCGTGGCCTTGGGATGCGCGGTGCCGGTTCCCTTCTTGATCACCTTGGAAGCGAGGCCGGAGGCGGTTTTTTCGGCATCGGCCGGAGCCGCGGCGACGTCGGCGGGGGTGGCAGGAGCTTTTTGGAAACTGATGAGTTCCACGTCGAAGACGAGCATGCCGCCGGGACGTCCGCCGCCGGGATTTTCCCCGTAGGCCAGTTCCGCGGGAATCCAAAAGCGGCGCTTCTCGCCCTCCACCATGAGCTGGACGCCTTCGTTCCAACCCTTGATGACGTGGGCCAGCGTGAAAGAAATAGGCTCGCCGCGTTGCACGGAGCTGTCGAAGAGTTTGCCTTCCTTGGTCCAGCCGGAGTAGTGGACGGTCACCTTGGAGCTTCCGTCCGGGTGTTCGGTGCCGGTCCCCTTGGTGAGCACCTTGGAAGCGAGGCCGGAGGCGGTTTTTTCCGCGTCCGCGGGCGGGGCGGCCACGTCATCGGGAGCTTTGGGCGAGGCCTTGATGGAGAGCAGTTCCACATCGAAGACCAGCGTGCCGGAAGGAGTGCCAGGGGCGGCCTTGTCACCATAGGCAAGGTCGCTGGGAATCCAGAAGCGGCGTTTTTCCCCTTCCACCATGAGTTGGACGCCTTCGGTCCAGCCTTTGATCACTTGGTTGAGGGCGAAACTGGCGGGTTGGCCGCGTTGGACGGAGCTGTCGAAGAGTTTCCCGTCGGTGGTCCAGCCGGAGTAGTGGACGGTGACGGTGTCCGAGGCGGTCGGATGGGTGGCGCCCTTGCCTGGCTCGATGACCTTGGAGGCAAGTCCGGATGCGGATTTCACGGCATCGGCAGGGGCGGCGGCAACATCGGCAGGGGCTTTGGGCATGGAGGGATCTTGGGCGCGGACAGTGGAGGTGAGCACGAGGGCAAGCCCGGCCGCGGTCGGGAACATCGCACGCAAGGATTTCGTCATGAAATTCATGCGCGGAAACTCAACTCATCCCGCGGGAGTGTCAATCCCGGGAATTTCCCCCCGGAAACGGGAGCCAGCTTGCCTCGCAGGCGGGGTCAACCCTGCCGGCTCACCCGGACCTGCATGGCCGTGGGCTCATGGCAATACGGGCACATGAACGAGTCCCGGAAAAGGATCCCCAGGGCGACGCGGAAGCGGTGGCTTCCGAAGGCCGTGCGGGCATTGCGGTGCTTAGAACAGCCCTTTCCGGTGAGCACGGGTGTCATGCAGAGC
>CAXTTX010000142.1:0-2561 GCA_964247045.1 uncultured Verrucomicrobiales bacterium
GGTCGTGTCGTCGAGCTTCGCAAGCATCTGCTCCAAGGCGGAGGCCTTGGCCTTCTCGATTCTCGCCATTTCCCCGGACACTTCTTCGGCATCCGTCTTCATGAATCCGAACTGATAGTAAGCCAGCCAGCAGACAGGGAAGAAGATGACCGCGCCAAAAAAGATGAAGAGCCACCAGTTCGGCAAGGTCTGGTCGTATTCCCGAATGCCGTCATATTCGTGCGGACGGAGGACGACTTCCCCCTTCTTTGACGCGTAGTCCGCGGTCTTGATCTTTGGTTCGGATGACATGATCTGCTGAGAATAGAATGACTTTGGTTATTCAGTGGTCCTGGCCGCCCTCGTCGAGCGCGAGGCTGGCAAGCTTCTCTCCGCGTGCCTTGGGCAGGCGGATCGCGCGGATGCTGGTGTAAACAAACACGGTGGCGGTGAAGAAGAAGGCGATCACCGGCATCACGACGGTCCAGTCTTCACAGATGATTCTCTTGAACATGATGGTTATCAGTTATGGGCTTCCTTGCTTGCGGGACGGATGGAGGTCTCGCGGTGGGCATCCGGGTCGAGCGGCTTCGGTTTGCGTTCGTCTTTCGTCCAGACCTCCTGATAGGCACCGAGCTTCTGGAGATAAGCGATGACGGCGACCACCTTGCTGTCCGACAACTCATTGCGGAGTTGGTCGGGAGACAGGTCCGGCTTGGCGGAGAGGAAGGCTCCCGCCTTGACGAGAGCGGCGGCAATTTCCATGCCTTGGTCGCGGGCGCTTTGCTCAATCGCATCCTTGGTCATGGCGGGCCATGGAACGCCGAGGCGGGTCTGGGCGGCGATGCGTGCGGGAAGTGTCTTGAAATCCGCCTTGGTATCGAACAGCCAGGGGTAAGGAGGCATGTTAGAGCCCGGAGAGGTCTGACGGGGATCGATCAAGTGGTTGAAATGCCACAGGTTGTCGCGTTTGCCGCCGCGCATGAACTTGGAGTCCTTCACAATTTCACCGCCTTCTCGGGCAAGGTCCGGACCGGTGCGCTTGGATCCCCATTGATAGGGATGATCGTAAAGGGATTCGCCGAGGCGGCTGTATCCCTGGTTCTTGGCCGGGCCGTAGCGGAGGACATCGGGCACCAGCGTGCGGATCATCTGCGAGTGGCAGTTGTAACAGCCCTCCGAGACGTAGAGATCCCGGCCCTCCAACTCCAGCGGTGTGTATAGGGTCTGGATCCGGTCCTCGACATTCACCGCCTTGTTGGCAAGGAGCGACGGAATGATCTGGACCGCACCACCAATCGCCGCCGCGAGGAAAATCAGAATTGTGAAGGGCAGGTAGTTTTCAATCAACCGGTCGAAAAAGGATGCCCAGTGGGTGCCGTTCTTCTTGAAAAGCCGGACGGCCCGGACGGCGAGGAGGATCGCCATGACAAACGCCGCCTTGTCCGCGTGTGGTGGCAGCAGCAGCCAGAGGATCATGAAGACAAGGCCGAGGATCGCGTGGGTAACCGGATCGCTCTTGAATACCTCCGAGAGGCTCAGGCGGTCCTTCTGTTCGCGCTCCAGCAGGACGACCTCTGCGGTCCCATCGGTTGCCTTGCCCGACCTGGCGGTCATGATGAGGTTCACGGCGCAGAGGACGAAGCCCAGCATGTAGAGAGCGCCACCGAAGGAACGGAAGATGTAGAAAATCTTGATCTGCTGGAGTGTGTCGATGAACTCGTATTTCAGCGTCGCACCACCCGGATTGGTCTCGCTGAGCATGAGACCCTGCATGATGCCTGCCGACCACATCGAGGCCACGTAGAGTAGGATGCCAACAAGGCCGATCCAAAAGTGCATGTTCGCCAGGGACTTCGACCATAGCTTCGTGTTCCAGAGGCGGGGTGCTAGCCAGTAGAACATGCCTGCCGCCATGAAACCGTTCCAGCCCAAGGCACCGGAATGCACGTGACCGATGGTCCAATCCGTATAGTGGGACAAGGCATTGACCGCGCGGATCGAGAGCAGCGGCCCTTCAAAAGTGGCCATACCGTAAAAGGTGACCGCCGCGGCGAAAAATTTCAGGACGGGATCGGTACGGAGCTTGTCCCAGGCCCCGCGCAAGGTGAGCAGGCCATTGAGCATGCCCGCCCATGAAGGCGCCCACAGCATGAGGGAGAAGAGCATCCCCAGGTATTGCAGCCACTTCGGCAACGAGGTGTTGAGCAGATGGTGGGGCCCAGCCCATATGTAGATGAAAACGAGTGCCCAGAAATGGATGATCGAAAGCCGGTAGGAGTAGACCGGACGGTCCGCCGCCTTCGGAATGAAGTAATACATGATCCCCAGAATCGGAGTCGTCAGGAAGAAGGCGACGGCATTGTGGCCGTACCACCATTGCACCAGGCCGTCCTGCACGCCGCCGAAGATCGGGTAGGAATGCACCCACGAAGTTGGCAGGGACAGGTGGTTGACGATGTAGAGCATCGCTATGGTGACGATCGTCGCGATGTAGAACCAGATGGAGACGTAAAGCGCGCGCTCGTTGCGTTTCGCCAGCGTCCAGAAGAAATTCGCCCCGAAAACCACCCAAATGAGAA
>CAXTTX010000142.1:2571-11550 GCA_964247045.1 uncultured Verrucomicrobiales bacterium
TATTCTTTCCCTCTCGTCAGTCCGGCCGGCAGCGTGAGCGCCGCCCCGAGAATGATGGCCTGCCACCCCCAGAAGTGGATCGAAGACAGAAGATGGGAGGCGGTGCGGACCTTGCAGAGACGCTGGGTGGAATAATAGATGCCCGCGAATGCCATGTTGCCCACGAAGGCGAAGATGACGGCATTCGTATGCAACGGCCGGATACGTCCAAAGGTGATGTAGGACAGTCCCTCCGCCTTGAAGAGCCCGAAGGTGATCGTCTCCAGGAATTTCCCGTTCATTTGCCACCAGGAGAGCTGGGTGGCGGCAAGGACACCGACCAGCATGCCGATGATGCCCCAGAACAGGGAGGCAATCATGAACCGGCGTACCGTTCGATCGTCGTAGGTGATGGTGGTCGTGGTGGACATGCGTGGACTGGATTTCGGTTTCACGGATTGCCTTTCCCCGGTCCTGAGGAACCGGGAGCATCACCGAGAGGAAGCAGTGAGTCGCGTTCCAGGCTCCTGTCGCGACGGCGCCGGTATTCACCCGCGAAGCAACAAATGAAGATCCCCGCCAGGCAACTGCTGATCAGGATCGTAAGGGCCAGAACGTTCACGCGCTCATCCAAGCGTTTCCGTCGGATCCCTGCCCCGCATGCCTTGCTCTAGACTGCGCGGATCGTCTGATTCTCGCACAGGATCCGCGCATAAAAAATGCGGCGGCCCCGAAAGGGAACCGCCGCGGAAAAATCACGGGATGTTCAGAGTGTCACCGTCTGGTCCTGATAGCTACCAGCCTTCACGGTCTTCCGCTCCGGGGAGGAATTTCCGATGGTCACCTCGCCCTTGATGACGACGCCGGGCTCGAAAGAAACAAGACCGGAGACCTTCAGCGAATTGCAGTCGAGAAGGCCCGGGACACCGAGGGGCTCGAGTTGGTCGACAAGCTTGTAGTCGTCGGAGAGGACGATGTTCGGGGGCACTCCGTCACGGGATGCCGCGAGACGCACTTGGCCGTCTTCCTTCACCTCGTAGGCATCCGAGCGGAGGGCCAGCAGGTCCGAGGTCGTTTTCACCGGGGCGAAACGGCTGCGCGGGACGTCGATGGCCGTGGAACCGTCGAAGCACTCGATGGCGGCACCCATGGCCACCTCCAGTTGGACAACGGCGGTCGATTTCTTGTCGCGGGGATCGACGGTCTTGTTGTTGCGGATCATCGGCAGCGGCAGGACGCCGGAATCGGCGGCGAGTTGCTCCTTCAGCAAATCGAGGCGCAGCCAGAGGCTGTTCGTGTTGAAATACTGGTGGCGGTCGATGTCTTGGAAGGCATCCACGTCCTCATCCGGGCACTGGGCAACCTCGCGCAGGAGGAGGCGGCCATCGGCCTTTCTAACGGCGAGGTGGCCGCCCTTGCGGTCGGCGGCGGTGCGGCGGGTGACTTCCATGAGGAAAGGAGCGCCGGACTTGGCGAAATAGGTCAGGATCGCGGGATCGAGGATGGCACCGAGGTTGTCGGAGTTGGAGACAAAGGCGTATTTCACGCCTTCCGCGAGCAAGCGGTCCAGCCAACCGCTGCCGACGAGAGCGGGATAGAGATCGCCGTGGCCGGGCGGGCACCACTCGAGGTCCGGCTCGGCAGGCCATTCGACAGGGGCGAAGGTTTGCGCGTCGATCTTGGGGATCTGGTTCTGCATCAGCTCGACTTCGGAGGCATCCGCGAGGCCGTCCGACTTGTATTTTTTCAGATGATCCAACGTATCCCCGCTGGTGCTGAAGCTGTTCATCAACAGCAGCCGGACATTCGCGCCGCTGGTTTTCCGAAGGTCCAGAATCTGGCGGACCATGAGGTCGAGGAAGTTCACGCCTTCCCTTACGGACAGCAGGCTCTTTGGGCCCTGCAAGCCCATCCCGGTGCCGAGACCGCCGTTGAGCTTGATCACCACGGCTTGGGAAAGAAGCGAGGGATCAGCTTCACCGGATTTGGAAATGTCCTCGAAGGATGCGAGTCCCTCCGCTGGGGCGATTGAGCTTTCCGGGATCATACCCGTCTCGTTGCGAAGCAGCGCTTCGTAATTGCGGCGGAAGGCACGGATGGCGGCGTCGCCCATTCCGGCGGCGGTCATCTTGATTTGAAAGGCGTCGAAGGAGGACATGGGTGGCGAGGGGAAATATTAAACAGATCAAAGCTCGCCGGCGATGACATCCTCCAGCGTCTGGCGCTTGCGGATCACCGTAGCGGTTCCCTTCTCCACGAGGATCTCGGCAGGCATCGGTCGGGAGTTGTAGTTCGAGGCCATGGCGAAGCCGTAGGCACCCGCGGACATGAGTGCGACGTACTCACCGGGATCAAAGTTCGGCAAGGCGCGGTCCTGGCAGAAGAAGTCGCCGCTTTCGCAAATGGGTCCGACGACATCCATCTTGAAGCGTTCGCCCGTTGGCGGCTCGGCAAGCGGGACGATCTCGTGATGGCCCTCGTAGAGGGCGGGACGGATGAGGTCGTTCATGCCGGCATCCACGATCTTGAAGGTCTTCGCGGAACCGCGCTTTTCATAGAGGCACTTGGTGAGCAGCACGCCAGCGTTGCCGACGACGTAGCGGCCGGGTTCCAGCAGGATCTTGAGACCTATGCCCTTGAGGCGGGGCACGAGTTCCTTGCCGTAGCGCTCGATGGTAAGCGGGCGGGTTTCCTCGGGCTGGCTTTCCCACCAGTCCACGGAACCGCTTTCCAGCGATTCCTGATAAATGATGCCGATGCCGCCGCCGATGGACCAGAATTCGATGCCATGCTTTTCCTTCAGTTCGTTGGCAAGCGGCGTGACCTTTTCCACGGCCTCGATGAAAGGGGCAATGGAAGTGAGTTGCGAACCGATGTGCATCTGGAGGCCGCGCAGCTTGACGTTCTTCAGCTCCTTCGCCGCGCGCTCGTAGAGGCCGGCGATGGCTTCGAAATCGACACCGAACTTGTTCTCGGACTTGCCGGTGGAGATGTACTTGTGGGTCTTCGCGTCCACGTTCGGGTTCACGCGCACGGCGACCGGGGCTATGACGCCGAGTTCACCCGCCACTTTGTCGATGTAGCGGAGTTCCTCCTCGCTCTCGACGTTGAAGGAGTAGATCCCCTGGTCCAGCGCGTAGACAATCTCGTCCCTGGTCTTGCCGACACCGGCGAAAGTACAGTGGGCCGGATCGCCGCCCGCCTTGATCACGCGGAAAAGCTCGCCACCGGAAACGATGTCGAAGCCGGCGCCGTTTGTGGCGAGCAGGCGCAGCACGGAGAGATTGGAATTTGCCTTCACGGCGTAGGCCACCTCGTGGTCAATACCGGCGAGGGCCTTGTCCAGACGGGTATAGTGATCGAGGATCGTCCCGGCGGAATAGACGTAAAGGGGGGTGCCGTGCTCTTTGGCCAAGGCGGAAAGTTCGACGTCTTCGCAGTAGAGGGAACCGTTTTTGTAAGAGAAACCGTGCATCGCGGGATCGACTTAACGGTGAATCCGGTCCGGGTAAAGTGCAGAACTCGGTGCGATCCCGAGTTGCCCCCGCTGTGGGAAATGCCAAGGTGGGAGGATGGAAAGCGCCAGGACCATCTCCCTAACCCGTTGTCATTCGGGAGTCCGCGAGGAAACCCGGGACAAGGTGGCGGTGGAGGAGCCTCTGGAAATCCGCCTGGACGGTCATCCGCTGGCGGTCCTGATGCGGACGCCGGGGCACGACGGAGATCTGACCGCGGGATTCCTGGCCACGGAGCGAATTGTCTCCGATCTCTCGCAGATCCGGAAAATCGAGCCGAGACCGGAGGAGAACCGGGTGCTGGTGTTCCTGAATGACGATGTCTCGGTGGACCTCGGCCGGTTCACACGGCAGTTTTTCACGGGTTCGTCATGCGGACTTTGCGGGAAGGCCACCTTGGACAGCATTTTCGCCGAATTTCCGCCGCTGGAGGGCAGGATCGAGGTTCCGGATGAGGTGCTTTTTAGGTCGACGACCCTGCTGCGGGAGGCGCAGGGGGTGTTTGATTCGACGGGTGGCCTGCATGCAGCCGGCATTTTCTCGCGGGAGGGTGAACTGCGGGTCATCCGGGAAGACATCGGGCGGCACAACGCGGTAGACAAGGTGATCGGGCATTCCTTGGTCGAGGGGCTGGATATGTCGGAGAGCTTCCTGATGGTTTCCGGGCGGGTGTCGTTTGAGATCATGCAGAAGGCGCTGGCGGGAAGAATTCCGCTGGTGGCGGCGATCTCCGCGCCGAGTTCGCTGGCGGTAGATTTCGCGAAAGAGTCCGGACAACAGTTGGTGGCCTTCCTCCGGCCGCCGAGCCTGAACCGCTATCACTGAGATTTTCGGACTGGAAGCATCCGCCTTCCGCCGCTAAGATAGGCCGATGAAGCGTGTGTTGTGCATCGTGTTGGATTCCGTGGGCTGTGGCGATGCGCCGGATGCGGCGGAGTATGGAGATGCGGGCACGAACACGCTGGGGCATTTGTTCGAGGGAATTGCGGGCCTGTCGTTGCCGAATCTTTCGCGGCTGGGCCTGTATGAGTTGCTCGGACTGCCGGGCGGTGGAACGATCTTGCCCGGAGCAAAGTGGGCGCGGCTGACGGAAAAATCCGCGGGCAAGGACACGACCACCGGCCACTGGGAACTGATGGGCTGCGCGCTCGACAAGGCATTCGCCACCTTCGAGGTATTTCCTCCGGATCTCGTTGCCGAATTGGAAGAACGCGGCGGGGTGAAGTTCATTGGCAACTATGCGGTCTCCGGGACCGATATTCTGGTGAAGCTGGGCGAGGAACATTTGAAGACGGGAAATCCGATTCTCTACACCAGCGCGGACAGCGTGCTCCAGATCGCAGCGCATGAGAAGGTCTTCGGCCTGCAACGGCTATGGGATCTCTGCAAAACCGCGAGGGCGCTCCTCGACGAGCGAGGCATCCGCATCGGCCGGGTGATCGCGAGGCCATTCCTCGGGACATCCGCCGCGGATTTCAAGCGGACGGGCAACCGCCATGACTACTCGCTGATGCCGGGGGAAACGGTGATGAACCGCCTGCAAGACAAGGGGGTCACTACCATTGGAGTGGGGAAGATTTCCGACATCTTCGCGGATTCGGGCATCTCCGAATCCTATCCCACCAAGTCGAACGCGGAAGGAATGGCGGAAATTGATCGGCTGTGGGCGGAGAAACGGAAAAAGCCGCACTATATTTTCGCGAACCTGGTGGACTTCGATTCGCTCTACGGGCATCGCCGGGATCCGGAGGGATATGCGCAATGCCTGCGGGAATTCGACGCGTGGTTCGGCGGCTTCCTCGGCAAAATTGAAAAAGGCGACACGCTGATCATCACCGCGGATCATGGAAACGATCCCTATTACACGGGCACCGATCACACGCGCGAACAGGTGCCGGTGCTGGCGCTGGGCGTCGCGGAGATCCCGGAGTCCAGGTTGTTCGCGGATGTGGCGGTGATGATTGGGCGGGAGTTGGGCGCCAATTAAGGGCAGACCATCCCTCAGCCCTGCACCGGATCGAGTTTCCGCTGCGGGAGAGAGGGCGGCTCCGGCTTTTTCCGGTTTGCCTTCGAGGCCACGTCCATCGCCCAGACATAAGCTCCGAAGATGAGGATTATCAGAATCACGATGTAGAACAACCAGATGGTCCCCTTGCCGGCGGTGAAGCCATAGTTGTGGAGGCCGACGCCGAGGAAGTTCACGTGCCACCAGGAGAAGGTGACCACCGCGCCGGTGAAGACGGCGGCGAGGTGCAGGCCCCATTCCTTGATGTAGCCGCCGAGGCGGGCGTGCAGGATGGCGAGCGTCCAGAGCACGATCATCAACGCGCCGTTTTCCTTCGGGTCCCAGCCCCAAAAGCGGCCCCAGGAATCATTCGCCCACACGCCGCCGAGCACGGTGCCGACGAGCGCGAGGAAAAGTGTGAAGCAGATCATTCCATAAACGGCGCGGGTCAAGGAGCGCCGGATGCCCTTGTCGCCGCCATCGAGGCCCAGGCCGCGCATCAGCAGATAGATGAACGCGAGGAAGGCGCTGAGGAGACCGGCGGCATAGCCGAGGGTGATGGTGAGCACGTGGGTGGTAAGCCAGTAGTTGGAGTTCAAGACAGCCACCAGCGGGTCCATGTTGTCCTTGGCATCGCCAACCTCGAAACGCCTCGCCAGCACGATCAGCATGGAGCCGAGAATCGGCGCGACTCCGAGGGAGAAACGGCGGCGGGTCATCCACTCGATCAGCAAGGCGATGAAGACTACCGCCGAGGCGATGAAGATGATGGTGTCATACAGGTTACCCACCGGCGGACGCTGCATGATCAGGCATCGCTGCGTGATGGCAGTGACGCAGAGCGCCAACGCGCCGACGCAACTGGCCAGCGTGAGCCATGCGAAGATCTTACCCGTGAGTCCACCGGCCATCCACATGGCAAAGGCGGTGATCGTTCCGAGGATGAACAAAACGAGCGCGTTCAGGAACCAGTTGTTTCGATAGAAGGACACTTCGAGTCCCAAACGCTTGCCTTCGCCACGGGCTTCCGCTCGCTTCACCAGATCGTCATGCAGGCTCTTGAGCTTTTCGCGGAAGTCGCGCTCGCTGCTTCCGATGGCCCGTGCGGTCGATTCCAGAGACTCAATGTCGGCAATGGCCGTGGCGGGATCCTTTTTCGGATCGGTGAGGGAACTGAAAATCGCGTCACCCGCGCTGAGCCACATGGGATCGGCGGCATCAGCGGGCGGGAGGATATTGAGGCCGAACTTGGAGAAATTCGCGGCATCCTCGACCTGCTGCAAGAGGGTTTCGATATGATGGGGCATCTTTTGGCCCATTGCACGCGAGTTGGAGATTTCTTGCCGGATGATGGGCGCGGTCTTCATGATCGCGCTCACGTCCGCACGCTGGTCCGCAGCCCCGTCCTTGCCAGAGCCATGTAAAACGATGCCAGCACGGGCGAAGCCAAAATAGCCGATCAGGCTTTCGTATTCGCGGAGGTTGTAGGCCAAGGCGATGGTTTGCGCCTGAATGGGGTCGCGCTTGTCCTTTTCGATCGCCTCGTAGCTTTTCGCCAGCTCGATGAGCTTGTCCCGGCCCACCTCGATCTCCTGGTAGCTGTAACGGTCGCGCCGCCCCAGTACCTTCACGCCGATGCCCTCGAGGACATCCGAGTTATCCACCCGGAAGGTCGGAAGCTTGGTGGCGAGCTCCGGACGAAAAAGGGTATCAAGCATCCAAGCCGTTGGCGTGATTTTCACGGCCTTGCCATCCTTGTCCTCGATCTTCATCGAACGCGCGCCATGCAGGCCCAGCATGGAGAAGCCGGCAAAGGTGGAGAGCGGCTTCACCCGGCCGCCGTTCTGAACGGGAATGGACTCGGCGATTTCCAAGGTCTCCTTGTCCCAAACGGTGTAACCCTCGATTTTCCGCACATCGCCCTTCGGCATGTTATCGATCACGAGATTCGTGAAGATCCCGAGCAAGAGGATGACCGCGAGGACGGCGGCAATCCAGCGGCCAACGATGGAAGGTTTATTGGACATGGCGTTTCTTCTTGCTTGGGCCCGTGATGATGAAGGAACCGAGTTTGATCAGGAAGGTGATGGCCATACCGGTACCCACCACGCAGAGGCTGTACACCGGCCACTGATCGGCCGGATTCCGCACGACTTCAAAGACAGAATACATCCTGTCGCCCGGTTTGGCACCGGGAGGGCCGTAGCTGGCCTGGAAGAAGGTGAGGCCCTCGTAACGCATGGGGGCGTTCATCTGGATCGTGAAGGGATTTTGCACGTTGTTTTCGATGCGCGTGATGTTGCTGACGAACTTCGCGGGGCGGTTGGTGCCGGGGTGGAACTCCGCGGTGAACTTGTCCAGCTTCACTGTGAAGGGCATCGGCCAGAGGCGCTTGCGCATGTCAATGGTGAAGATGCGGTCGCCCTCACGATGGGTGAAGGGGTGGAAGCTGGCACCGGCAAGGATGAAGGGATCCGTCTTCTTGCCATCCTTGCCGAGGATACGGGCGTAGCCACCGGCGGTGTATTGCTCAGCGGGCTCCGGCACCGGTCCCTTCGGCTTTTCCATGAGGAAGTAGCCGTCCACGACGGGCTGCTGTTTGTCGGGAGCACGCTCGTTGGCCGAGACAGGCACCACATTCGGCATGTAGCCGGTGAGTTGGAGATCAAAAGGAAAGTCGGGCAGCTTGAAGGTGCGGAGCTTTTCGCCCCCCAAATCCTCCAGGTCCTTGCCACGGATCACGTGGATCACATGGGGTTTGCCGTCTTTGATCTCGGCGATTTCCACGACGTATTCGAAATAGTCTTCCGCCGTGTTGCTGGACTCCCCTTCCCCGACGGCCATGTTGCCGCGTTCGGAGAAATGCTGGGTCACGCCGCCGCCGAGGAGCATGAAAACTATGCCGAAATGGGCGATGAGATTGCCGTAATGGCGCCAGCCTTTCCTGATTCGGACGAGGCCGCCGAGAATGAGATTCAATAGCAGGACGGCGCAGACCCAGTAGCCTCCGGGGAGGGGCAGCCAGACGGTTTTGCCGTTGATCTCGGGGAGGATATACCAGGCCTTCCAGTCGAAATACTTGTTGAGGGTGGGATAGAGGCCGTTGTCGATCTGTTCCAGGGTGGCGAGCCAAGTGAGGAGGCCGAGCAGCAGCAAGGTGATCGTCGCCAGGCCGAAACCGGAGAGGATGTCATAGATCTTGCCCGGCAGGGAGCGCGGGGGCTTGCCGGTGGGCAACGTTTCAGGGGTCTCCATCATCAGTCAGCGGTCATTAAAGGCAAAGGGCGCCTCGGGGTCGGGGAATACGGTCGGGGAGGCGGCGATCATTCAGCCATGGTCAGGCTGCGGGCGTAGGCCTCGAGCACGGGCTTGGCTTTTTCGACTTCGGCCTTTGGGCCTACCATTTTCACGGTGAGGATCTGGCCTTTCACCTGGGTGACGACGCCAGCAAGGGCGAAACCGGGCTTCGGGGGCGCGCCC
>CAXTTX010000143.1:0-1273 GCA_964247045.1 uncultured Verrucomicrobiales bacterium
TTCACCATCCCATTTTCGTGTGGCGCACACGAATCGTATGGCTTGGAGAGATTTCCTTCCCCTAGGGTCCACCGTTTAGAGATCGGATTGCTCCCATTCTTTCCGCTCCAGAAGCGCCTGTTCCGCGCGAAACCCACTGAAAAGACTCTTATGAAACCCTCCAAAAAAGTGAATCCGTTTCTCCATGCCGCCCCCCTTGGCCTGTCCATCGCCGTGGTGATGATGTTCTGCCCGCAATCCGCGCGAGCCGCGAACCTGACTTGGGATATCACGACGGGAGACGGTGCCGCCATCACACCGGGCAGCGGGACTTGGGACACCACCGGGGGTAATTTGAAATGGAACACCGGGAGCACCAACGCCGCCTGGACAGCGGGCAACGTCGCGATCTTCGGAGGCGCGGATGGCACCTATGCGATCACGCTGGGCTCCTCGTTTTCGGGCCAGGCGATGACTTTTAACAACAGCGGTTACACTCTGGGTGCCAGCAGCGCACAAACCCTGTCACTCACCAACGCTTCCGGCAACCTCGTCACCGTGGCTGCGGGCAAATCCGCCACGCTCGGCAATAATGTCACCGTCGCTTTGAATGCGAACGCCGCCACTTCCACCACCGTCGCGCTCACGGCAACGACAGGAAACGACTCGACCCTCAACATCGACAGCGGCGCGACCCTGAACAAGAACGCGAGCGGAGGAACCGGGCAGCTCCAGTTCACCACCACTGCCGCAAGCTCCAACGGCATCGTCAACGTGGCCGGCACCGTGAAGTATGAAGTCACCGGGGGCACGGCCGGCATCGTCATCGGCCAAACCTTGGGCACAACCACGATGAACGTGAATTCCGGAGGCTTGCTGACCACCAGCTCCACGGGAGCGGCAGCCAACTCGGGTAGTATCATCATGGCGAATAACGGTGCCACGGCGGTCCTCAACGTGGCCAGCGGCGGAGCGGTCAACATCTCAAGCACCGCCGCGAATGCGGGTTTGAATATCGCGAGATTGGCAGGTGGCGTCGGCACGGTGAACCTAAACGGAGGAACCATCACCACTCCCCGCGTTTTCAAGGGAATCATCGGGACCCCCGGCACTTCCACCGGGACGTTCAACTTCAACGGCGGCACCCTTACCGCCAACGTGACGAATAACACCGATTTCATGACCGGCCTGACCCGGGCGAACGTGCGCGACGGCGGCGCGAAGATCGACACGGGCGCGTTCAACATCACGATTGCCCAGGCCCTCCTTCACAGCAACATTGTCACGAACAATC
>CAXTTX010000143.1:1283-2164 GCA_964247045.1 uncultured Verrucomicrobiales bacterium
GTCACCGGCACTCCGGACGCGGCCACCGACGGTGGCTTGACGAAAACGGGTTCCGGCGTGCTGCTTCTGAGCGGGGCGAACACCTATACCGGCGCCACGGCGGTCAACAACGGCACGCTGAATCTCACGGGTTCCCTCACCTCGGCAATCAATGTTGCCAATGGCGCCACCATCACCGGCACCGGCAGCACCACCGGCCTGCTGACCATGAGTGGCGGATCCACCTTCGCCGCGAATACCTCGGGAGCCGCCTTCACCGCCTTCGGTGTTGTCTTCAGCGGTGCCACGAATCTCATCTTCAACGGCGCGACCACCAATGGGTCCACCTATGACCTGTTCAACTACGGCGCCGGTGGCGTGACGGGGCTCTCCAACCTCACCTCCACTTTCCGCACGACTTTCACCGACACCGGCACCAAGGTCACCGGAACAGTTTCCACCGGATCACGAACCTGGAACACCACCAGCGGCGTCTGGGAAAGCGGCGGGGCCACCACCAACTGGTTGGAAGGCGACCAGAAATATTTCAATGGCGACACGGTGACCTTCGGCAACCCGGCATCTGCCAGCATCGTCACCCTGAACGGCTCGCTGCTGCCGGCGGGCGTCGTCTCGGTGAACAACACCAACGCCTACACCTTCAGTGGCAGCGGCTCCATCGGTGGCACCGCCGGCCTGACCAAGGACGGCGGCGGCACCCTGACCATCGCGACCGCCAACAGCTACTCGGGCGGCACCAACATCAACGCCGGCACCCTTGCACTGACCGGTTCCGGCACCCTGGGGGCGACGACCGGCGCCGTGGCGCTGGCGGGTGGTGTGCTGGACCTCGGAACGACGAGCCAGACGGTTGGCGCCGTGTCGATCACCGCGCCCGCGGC
>CAXTTX010000143.1:2174-11541 GCA_964247045.1 uncultured Verrucomicrobiales bacterium
GGAGATACGATCAAAAACGGAACGCTGACACCCACCTCCCTCACCGCCAGCAATGCCAGCGGGAACGCCATCGTATCGGCTGCCATCGCGGGCTCCTCCTCCGTGACGATGAGCGGCGCGGGAACACTTACCCTGGCAGCGGCCAACTCCTACACCGGCGCGACTGCGGTTAGAAACGGCACACTCGCGGTCAGCTCGACGGGCAGCGTGGCCGGTTCCGCCTCGCTCACACTGGGCGACGGCACCACCAACACCAGCGGCGTCCTCCAGCTCGGCGACGCGGGTGGTGCGGCCACCGCAAGTTTCGGCAGTCTCGCCACCGCCGGGAGCGGCCTCGGCAACGCGGTGGTCGGCGGTAGCGCGAGCGTCTCGACGCTGACGATCAATACCGCTGGCACCTCGACATTCACCGGTGTTCTCGGCGGTGGCGGGACCAACCAGAACAACCTCGGACTGACCAAGTCCGGCGCGGGCACCCTCATTCTTTCCAACACTTCCAACAGCTACTCGGGCCAAACCATCATCAATGGCAACGGTTCCGCCGGCACCTTGCAAATCGGTGCGAGCGAGGTGATCCCGGACGCATCGGTGGTGGTGATCTCCAACGGCGGCAAATTCGTGGTGGGTGTCGGCACCGTCACCCCCGGCAGCTACACCGAGACGATCCGTGGACTCAGCGGCGCGGCATCCGCGGCCTCGCTGGTGGAAGCCTTCGACGCCGGCTCCGGTGGAACGGGATACATTGGCAACCTGATCATCGACACCGCCGGCGGCAGTTACGACTTCGGTGGATTCGTCCGTGACCGCGGCGGCAGCGTGATGACGATCACCAAGAACGGCGCCGGCACGCAAATCCTCTCCGGTGCCAACAGTTATTCCGGTGCCACGACGATCAATGGTGGAACCTTGCAAATTGGAAACGGCGGAAGCACGGGCTCCCTTCTCTCGACCACCGCCATCACCAATAACGCGACACTGGCTTTCAATCGCTCGACTGCGCTGGCTTTTAACAATACCATCTCCGGAACGGGAGATGTCACCCAAATCGGGTCGGGCACCACGACCTTGGGAGGCATCAACACCTACACCGGTGCGACCACCATTGTCGCCGGGACGATCGCGCTCACCGCAACCGGCACGATCGATGCGACCAGCGGTGTTTCCCTCGGCACCGCGGGCACCTTCGATGTCTCCGCCAAGGGAGGAGCCGGCTACACGGTGGCCAATCTCACCGGATCCGGCAGTGTCGTCGGTTCGTTGACCGTTTCCACGCAATTGGCCATCGGCAACTCCCCGGGCACCGTGAACTTTGGTGGCAATCTCACCCTGGGCGCCGCGTCCACGTTCCTCGTGGATGTCACGGGTGGCAGCTCCCCCACCATCGGCAGCGCCGATCTCGGAAACGTGGCCGGCAACATCACGATCGGCGCGGGATCGATCCTCGATCTTGTCCAACTCGGGACCTACACGGAAGGGAACAAGTTCACCTTGTTCGGTTATACCGGCACCCTCGCCGGCACCTTCGAGGACACCTCCAACACCGTCCTCAACGATGGCGACACCTTCACCGCCGCAGGCGGAACGTGGGTGATCGATTACGACGACCTTTCCAGCGGTGCCAACGGTGGCACCGGCAGCAGTTTCGTCACCATCACCGCGGTTCCGGAAGCAGGCCCCGCGGCTTTGTTGGGGGCTTTCGGAATCGTCGTCCTGCTGCGCCGCCGACGGGCCTGCTGATCGCTTGAACAACCTGAGGCAAGGCATGTCGGGTTGTGCCGAAGAATCTCGTCTCTCAATAGGGGGGCAACCTCTCCAACCCAACGGCAGTTTCAAAGTGCTTCTGCCGGCCATGGATTGATTCAAAACCCAACCATTTTGTGAAACACCGGCACCCGCCCTTCGGCGGTGTTTGGAGACCAACGCCAAGCAATGACCTCCGCTCGTCCGAGGCGGCGCGCGGCTTTTCACCTACCCGGTCTGCCTCATGGAATTCTAACCATCTCCGCCTCCGCGGCCGCGACACCAGGCCTTCTGCCGCCGCCTGGGTTCCACCGCGAACCCTATCTCCAAACCCAAACCCAAAAAACCCAAATATGAACGGCATCCACTCCTCGTGGCGCATCAGTTCGCTGATGCTTCGCGCTTTTCTCACCCGTGCATTCGGTATCAAGCCGAAAGCAATCGCCCTGGCGACTCTCGCAACCCTTTCAACCGTGGTGTTGCTGCCGTCCCCGGCTTTGGCCGCCAACCCCGTTCTGCCGGGCTACAACGCGGATCCCTCGATGTATTATTTTGCCGGGAAGTATTGGATCTATCCCACCGCCCAGGAAGTGAACAGCTACTCGCAGTTTCACGCTTTTTCGTCACCCGACATGATCACCTGGACGGATGAAGGCGTGGTGATGAACTCGCAAAATGTTCCGTGGACGGGAACCAAGGACTGCTGGGCACCCGCCGTGGCCTTCCGGAACAACACGTATTATTTCTATTTCTCGGTCGACGGGAGCGGAAGTGACAGCAAGATCGGCGTGGCCACCGGCCCGACCCCCAAGGGTCCGTTTACCGATGCCCTCGGCCAGGCGCTCGTTTACACCTCCATCAGCCCCCACAGTTGCGAGGCGATCGATCCTTCGGTGTTTATCGATGACGACGGGCAGGCTTATCTGGCGTATGGCGGCATGTGGGGATGGAAACCCGGCATCGTGAAGTTGAATGCGAACATGATTTCCTTGAACGGGGCGTCAACTCTCTTTCTGAGTGGGTTTACCGGCTATACCGAAGGGCCGTGTTTGACCAAGCGCAACGGCATCTACTACATGTCTTATTCCTCCGGCCAATGGTTCGACGGCACTTACAACGTGCGCTATTCGACCGCGAGTTCGCCGATGGGCCCGTGGACTTACAAGGGGCAAATCCTGGTCTCCGACGCCACCCGCAAGGGTCCGGGCGGTCATACCTTCATCCAGTTGCCGAACTCGTCACATTGGAGAATCTGTTATCACTATTGGGACGCCGGCATGGTGGCGCGTCGCACAGCGATCGATTACGTCGGCTACAATTCCGATGGAACGATCCGGCCAATTATCATGACAGGCGGTAACGGGCTGGCCGACAACCGCATTTTCCGCATCCGGAACCGCCATAGCGGCATGGTTCTCGGGGCGGTGACGGGCACTGCCAACTCCACCCCGTTGACGCAAAACACCTGGACGGCCGGCACCAATCAGGACTGGGTGGCCCATGCCTTCGGCAGCAACCAGTATTGCTTCACCGGCGTGGCCAGCGGCCGGGCGGTGGACGTCCCCGGGTGGACCACGGCGGATGTTCAGTTGAAACTGTGGGATTATAATTCCAGTAACGCGCAGAAATTCACCGCCACGCCGACGGATAACGGTTTTTACCGATTGACGAACGTCAACAGCGGCAAAGTGCTCGAAGTCCTGAACCAGTCCACGGCCAGCGGCGCCGCGGTCTATCAATCCACCTGGTGGGGCGGCAACAACCAGCAGTGGATGTTCCTGGAGAAGTGATCGTGGAAATCCGGCGGCCGTGGCTTCCAACCCATCTCCGACGATGTGAAACAGTGATGCCTCACCGCCGCTCCACCTGTGCAGTAACCGCCATGAAACGAATCCCTTTCGCAGAAATCATGGCGGCTGCCGCAGTCGGTGGCGCGTTGATGATTTTTGGCATCGTTCTCCGGATCAGCGTGCCGGAATCGGACGCTTCATCCGATGCCGCAAGAGTGGATGCCGGGCGGTCGGTGTCCGCATCGATGGAGAGGGCCGCCGCACCGCTTCCTTATGCGGAACCCGGAGAGCTCGATCGCTCCACGGAAGTTTCCGCAGAGGACGATATCGACGCACGAATGGCATCGCTGGCGGGCCTCGCGAGCAGCGACCCTGCCGCCGCGGCGCTCTCGCTGGATGCGATGCCCGCGGGGGAAGAGCGCACGACCGCGATGCGCATGGTTTTTCGCCAATGGGCCGCGACTTCTCCGCAGGATGCGCTGGCGTGGATCCCGACGATGAATGCGGAGCAGGACCGGAACGAGGCCCGCGAGTTTTTCTGCCATCGCGTGGCGGAGGACGATCCGAAGCTGGCATTCGACCTCGCGCGGCAGGCAGGCGCGGACGCGGCGCCTTCGCTCGTTCTGGACCTCGCCCAGCAGTGGGCTGGCTCTGATGCGGCGGCGGCGCGGGATTGGGCGCTCGCGCTTCCCGCCGATGCGGATCGCGACCAGATTCTGGCCCGGATCTGCCAGGTGCTTTCGCAAAACGATCCCTTGGCGGCCGGGGCGATCGTTTCCGGCGAGATCGCCGCCGGTTCCGTGCAGGACGAGGCGGCCATGAGCGTGCTTCACCAGTGGGCGATTCGCGATCTTGCCGCAGCCCGGGAATGGGTCGCCTGTTTTCCCGACAGTCCTCTGCGAATCCGCGCGGAGGAAGAACTGGCCGGCATTCGCGGCCATCAGGCCGACACGAACGAGACACCGTGACGTGGAGCCCCTATCGCATGATCGCACGTATGAACCCGATCCGACCGCAAAACCCCATCTCCTAGCCAAAACCACAACAAACCCAAACCTCACAAAAACCCAAATATGAATATCCTCCACCACTCAAGGCGCCTCAGTCCGCCGATACTTCGCGTTTTAGTCACCGGTGCCTCCGGCCTCCTGGCTGCCACGGCTTCGGCGTGGACGTCCACGGATGCCACCACGATTTTCAACTCCTACAACACCGCGTTCTACAACGCCAACGGCGGAAACGCCTATTACAAGAACGACACCACGGGTGGGGTGTCGGGCTTTTGGACGCAGGTGAACATCATCGAAATGGCGGAAGACGCCTACGATCGCACCGGAAGCACCGCCACGCGCGACCAAATCACCGCGCTGTGCAACGGATTCACGAGTTCCAACGGTACAAATTGGTCCGGGAACACCTTCAACGACGACATCATGTGGGCGTGTATCGCATTCAGTCGCGCGTATCAAATTACCGGGAACACCGCATTCCGAGATCGGGCGAAGGCGAACTTTGACATCGTCTGGACCCGCGCGTGGAGCACGGCGCTCGGTGGGGGATTGTGGTGGACGACGTCCAACGGATCGAAAAACGCGTGCGTGAATGGACCGGGTGCCATTGCCGCCTGTTACGTCTACAAGATGTATAACGATTCCGCCTACCTCACGAAGGCGCAGCAGATCTTCGATTGGCAGCGCAACACGATTTTCAATCAAACGACCGGGGCCATCGCGGATTACATCAACGCATCCGGCACCATCGGCTGGGGTTCGCTAAGCTACAACCAAGGGACATTTGTCGGCGCGGGCAACTTCCTCTACCAATACACCGGCAATCGCCAGTATTACAAAGACGCCTGGCTGGCCGCCAAGTATTTCCGGAACTCTCTCTGCGACGCCGCCGGGAGGCTTTACGTCAACGGCACCGGTTCCGGTGACGGAGCGGGGTTCGGTGGAATCGGGGTTCGCTGGATGGCGCGTTTCGCGAAGGATCAGAACCAGTGGGCCTATTTTTACCCCTGGCTCAAATATAACGCCGACCTCGCATGGAATGTCCGCCGGGCCGACAATCTCTCGTGGAACCAATGGGCTACGGCAACGGCCACCGGCACCCGGTATGCGTGGGAGTGCTTTCCATCAGTCACCGCGCTGCAGGTGGTCCCGGCGAACAATCCCGCGCCGACCTTCATGCTCGTGAACAAGAACAGCGGCAAATGCGCTGATCTCCCCAGCGGTAATACCGCCAACGGCACGCTGATTCAGCAGTGGACCTATAGCTACAATCACCCGAACCAAAATTGGTCGATCGTGCCCAATGAAAATGGGGACGGTTTCCTCATCGTTCACCCGGCCTCCACGAAAGTCCTGGGCGTGGTGGGGAATTCCACCGCCACAAATGCCGATGTCGAATTGTCGACCTACACGGGAGCCACGGGACAGCAATGGGCCCTCATTCCCACGGGTTCCGGTTGGTTCAAGATTCAGAATATGAATAGCGGACTCATGCTCGAAGTCACGAGTCAGGGCATCTCCGATGGCATCTTGCTTCAGCAATACACGGACAATGGGGTCAATGCCCAGCGCTTCCGCTTGCAACCCTCGGGTGATTATTTCGTCAAGGCGACGCACTCCGGCAAATACATCTGCATCACGAACAGCGGCAGCTCGAATGGCAATGCGATCGTCCAATATTCATGGGAGAACAATCCGTGGTTCAAATGGAGATTCGAATCCGTGGGCGAAGGAACGCTGAAAGCTTCCAGCCTCAATGCGCTGACGCGGACGATCAGCGTGGTGGCAGGTGCCTCGGCCAACGGGAGTTCGTGCGAGCTCAGGGATTACAACGCGGCCAACAACGGATACCAGAAACTGCGGATCGAGCCGCTCCTTGATGGCCGGTTCAAGATCTTCTTCGTCCATTCGTTGAGAAGCTGGGACATCCCAGGCGGAGCGACCGGCAACAGCGCCCAAATGGAGCAGTGGGACTACGTCGGCAATCCCTGGCAGAAGTTCCTGCTGGAGCACACCTGGTGATAAAATGCGGGGGTCGGATTCTTGCCGGCCCCCGCATCCCTGCCTTAAAGTTTTTTTATGGAGCGATTTATCATTGGCCCGGCGATTGGCGTTACGCTCGCGGCGGGTGCCATTCTCTGCTGGTCGACGATCGGTTCGACGGAGACGCGGAGTGGTTTGTCCGCCGTGCCCGCGCGCAATGGGATTTCCTTGCGCGCGGGCACGGCGGATCGACCCTTCACGAAATCGAAGAGGAACGCCCCGGCGCCTGCTGCCACGAAACCATTCGAGGAACGATCCGCCGAGATTGCCGCGACGCCGCGAACCACCGAACGCGAAAATGCCATTCGTGAGCTCGCCCACGAGTGGGCGGCAAAGGACCTCGTCGCCGCGGAGCGGTGGGCGGCAGCCTTCGTCGATCCGGAGGATTGGGAGAGGGCAATGACTCACGTTTGTCTCGAAGCGGCGGGTCGCGATCCGCAGGAAGCGATCGAAATCGCGCAATGGCACAAACTCAACCCCGGCACGGTCGAGTCGATTGTCGAGCAGTGGGCGAAATCCGACTTTGAGGCGGCGGCGGATTGGGTGGATGGGCTGCCCGCCGGGAAAGTTCAGGACAATGCTCTTGCGAGGCTTGCGCTTGTCCGCGCGGAGACCTCTCCGGCCGAGGCGGCGGCGATGGTTTCCACGTCCCTTGCGGCCGGAACCGTGCAGGAGGAAGCGGCAATTGCGGTCCTGTATCAATGGGTGAGCCACGATCCGGAAGCCGCTGCCCAATGGGTCGACCTGTTTCCTGAAGGGAAACTCAAAGAACGCGCCCGGGCTGAAATTCAAGGGATGGCGGCCCATCGCGCCGGGTTGCGGGCCCCTCAATAATTGACACCATCGATATCAGTTAGACTGGAGCGCGGTTGGCCCGGGTTTTCAGCCTTGGGCGGGGGATCAAGCAAACACCTTTCTATCCAGCGCGCGGTATTGGATGGCTTCTCTAGACGCTTCTGATTGCGAACCAGCAAAGATTGGCAATGCCTGTGGCCAGCCATAAGGACAGCAATGGGATCACCCGTTTTTTGACCGGGGTCGGAGTTGCCGCGGACCAGATGAACAATGCGAGCCCGGCCAGCCAAATGGCAGCGTATGCAACGGGCACCCATACGAAGCCCGGCGAGTACATGCCGGATTGCGCCTTGAGACAGGTGGCCAGTCCTTCGGTCGGGCCGAATGCGAAGGATAATATCCAGCCCCCGTCATAAATCGCCCACGCCAAAACCGAGCAAAGAATATACCAAAGAGCCGCGATGGCCGACCGTATGTTTCCTTCTTCATGAGGGTTCAGGTCGATTGATTCGAGAAGCAAGATTTTCGTGAGGAGTGACCGGGTTCAAGCAAACAGCTTCCGGTCGAGGGCGCGGTATTGGATGGCTTCGAGGATGTCGTTGGGGCGGATGTTGGGAGAGCCGCCGAGGTCGGCGAGGGTGCGGGAGACCTTGAGGATGCGGTCGTGGGCGCGGGCGGAGAAGTTCATCTGTTCCATGGCGTGCTCGAGGTAGCCGCTGGATTCCTTGTCGAGCTTGCAGTGCTGGCGGACGAGGCGGGAGCCCATGGTGGAGTTGGTGGAATGGGAGGCTTTCTTGAAGCGCTCGCGCTGGATGTGGCGGGCGGCGGCGACGCGCTCGCGGACGGCGGTGGATTTCTCGCCGGTGTTGGTGTCGGAGGAGAGTTCGCGGAAGTCGACGATGGGGACTTCCACGTGGAGGTCGATGCGGTCTAACAAAGGTCCGGAGATGCGCTGGCGGTAGCGCTCGATCTGGGCGGGGGAGCAGCGGCATTCGCGCTTGATGTCGCCATAGTAGCCGCAGGGGCAGGGGTTCATGGCGGCGACGAGCATGAAGCCGGCGGGGAAGGTGACGGAACCGGCGGCGCGGGAGATGGTGACATGGCCGTCCTCGAGCGGCTGGCGCAGGACTTCCAGGGTCTGGCGGCGGAACTCGGGGAGTTCGTCGAGGAAGAGGACACCATGGTGGGCGAGCGAGACCTCGCCGGGACCGGGGTTGACGCCACCGCCTAACAACCCTGCGTCGGAGATGGTGTGGTGCGGGGAGCGGAAGGGACGGGTGGTTAGAAAGGAGCGCTGGTGATCCAGCAGGCCGGCGATGGAGTGGATCTTGGTGGTCTCGATGGCGTCCTCCTCGGCCATGTCCGGCATGATGGTGGGGAGGCGCTTGGCGAGCATGGACTTGCCGGTGCCGGGCGGGCCGACCATGAGGAGGTTGTGATTTCCGGCGGCGGCGACCTCCAGGGCGCGCTTCACGTGGTGCTGGCCTTTCACCTCGTCGAAGTCGACCTCGTAGGAGCGGTGGGAGTTGAAGAAGGCGCGGCGGTCGAGCTTGTAGGGCGGGATGATGACGTCGCCATTGATGAAGTCCCAGGCCTGGCGGAGGTTGCGGATGGGGAAGACGTCGATGCCATCGATGACGGCGGCCTCGGCGGCGTTTGCCTCCGGGACGAAGAGGCGGGGGCGGCCGCGGCGCTTGGCTTCCTGGGCGATGGAGAGGACGCCCTTGACCGGTCTAACGGCACCGTCGAGACCCAGCTCGCCGACGATGCAACAATCGTCCGCATTGAAGGGCTTGGTGCCGCTGGCGGCGGCCATGGCGAGGGCGATGGGGAGATCGAAGGACGGGCCTTCTTTTTTGAGGTCGGCGGGGGCGAGGTTGACGGTCTTGATGCCATCGTCGAGGTGAAGGGCGGAGGCGAGGATGGCGGAGGTGACGCGCTGGGAGGACTCGCGGACGGCGGCATCCGGCAGGCCGACGATGATGACGG
>CAXTTX010000144.1:0-11517 GCA_964247045.1 uncultured Verrucomicrobiales bacterium
CCCGGACTCTGACAATGAACTTCGGGAAATCGTCTCTGCCCTCTGGTCCGGCAACACCGGCGAGGGCAAGATCATCGCCGGGCGGGGCGCTCGCGAGGTGCTGGAGTCCGCTGGCGTTGGGCCTGATTTCACCTGTTCCGGCACCGGTGCGGAGAACATCCGGTATATCCACCGTGGCTCCGACGCCGGCGAGACCTATTTCATCGCCAACCGCTCCAAGGTGCCGGTGAACATCGAGGCGACCTTCCGCGTCGCGGCCAAGACGCCGGAGTTGTGGGACGCGGTCACGGGTGAACGCGGCGATGCTCCACAATTCACCCTTGGAAAGGGCACCACACGCGTTCCGCTGAACCTTCCCGCCTGCGGTTCGACCTTCGTCGTTTTCCGCAATCCTGTCTCCACTCCATCGGGGGAAATCCCCATTATCGCCTCCTCCGCCGGACTATCCGCCCCGTGGATGGTCTCGTTCAATGGAGGACCGCCTATCAAGTTCGATGAACTCTCCGATTGGTCCACCAATCCCGATCCGATGATCAAATACTTCTCCGGCACGGCGGTCTACGGGCAAACCTTCCGTGTGGAAGCCCCCATACGGGGCACCTTTCTTCTCGATCTCGGCCTCGCCCGTGAAATCGCAACGGTGCGCTTGAACGGAAAGGACTTGGGCACGGTCTGGGCACCGCCGTTCCAAGTGGATGCCACAGCAGCCATTGTCGAAGGCGAGAACACCTTGGAGGTCGAAGTCGTCAACTTTTGGCCGAACCGCATCATCGGCGACAGCTTGCTCCCGGAGGCCGAACGCGTTACCCGCACGAATATCCGCACCCTTACCGCCAAAACACCGCTCATGCCCTCCGGCCTCCTCGGCCCGGTCCGCCTGCTGAACGTGGTGAAACCCTGATCACGCATGTCCAACACCACCCGCATCGGACTCTTCGGCATCGGCCTCGATACTTACTGGCCGCAGTTCCCCGGCCTCAAGGAGCGCCTGGAAGGCTATCTCGCGACGGTCCATTCAAAGCTGGAGCGCGAAGGGGTGGAAATCGTGAACCTGGGGCTCGTCGACACGGTGCCAAAGGCCTTTGAGGCGGGCCATGAATTCCGGCGTGCGGACGTGGACCTCATTTTCCTGCACGTCACCACTTACGCACTCTCTTCCACCGTGCTGCCCGTGGTCCAGAGGGCCAAGGTGCCTGTCATCATCCTCAACCTTTCACCGGAGGCGGCCATCGATTACGCGAGCTTCAACAAGATGGGCGACCGCACCCAAATGACCGGCGAATGGCTGGCGCATTGCGGTTCCTGTCCGGTTCCGGAGATTGCCAACGTCTTCAATCGCGCGCGCATCGCCTTCCACCCCATCACCGGCCGCCTGCACGATGACCCGGAGTGCTGGGACGAGGTGGATGATTGGATCGATGCCGCCCGAGTCGCCGGGGTCATGTTCCACAATCGTCTCGGGGTGATGGGCCATTACTACAGCGGCATGCTGGACATCTATTCGGACCTCACCCAGCAATGCGCCCACTTCGGCGGCCACATGGAGATCATTGAGGTGGATGAACTTTCCGCCCTGCGTCGCGAGGTGGCCGATGCGGAGATCTCCGCGAAAGTCGCCGAGTTCCAGACCGTCTTCGAGGTCCAGCCGGATTGTTCCACCACTGAGTTGGAGCGCGCTGCCCGCACCGCCGTGGCCCTCGACAAGCTGATGGAGATGCACGGTCTCGGCTCGCTCGCCTATTATTACATGGGCACCGGCAACGCGGAGAATGAGGACGCGATCTCCTCCATCATCCTCGGCAATTCCCTTCTCACCGCCCGCGGTATCCCCGTGGCCGGTGAAATGGAAATCAAGAACGTGCAGGCGATGAAGATCCTCGATTCCTTCGGCGCCGGCGGCTCCTTCACCGAGTACTACGCCATGGACTGGAATGACGACGTGGTCCTGATGGGCCACGACGGCCCGGGCCACATCGCCATCGCCCAGGGCAAGACCAAGGTCCGTCCGCTCGATGTCTATCATGGCAAGGTCGGCCGCGGACTCTCCGTGGAAATGTCCGTGAAACACGGCCCTGTAACCCTTTTGAGTGTTGTCCAGACCGTGGACGGCAGGCTCAAATTCCTCGTTGCCGAGGGCGAATCCGTGCCCGGCCCCATCCTTGAAATTGGAAACACCAATTCCCGCTACCGCTTTCCCGTCGGTGCCCGCCGTTTCGTCAATGACTGGAATGTGCAGGGTCCCGCGCACCATTGCGCCGTGGGTGTCGGCCACATTGCCGAGAAGATCCGCAAGCTCGGGCAGTTGCTCGGCATGGAAACCGTCACCGTCTGCTAGATCATTCCTTTCTTTCAAAATTCCCACACATCCCTAATATACCCATACCTCATGAACCCGCTTCTCGGCGTCATCTACCACTGGCTCGGCGGCCTCGCCTCCGGCTCCTTCTACGTCCCCTTCCGCGGCGTCAAACGCTGGTCCTGGGAAACCTCTTGGATCGTCGCCGGGGTATTCTCGTGGCTGATCGCGCCTTGGTTCTTCGCCCTGCTGAATACCAGCGATCCGGTAACCGTCCTCAAGGAAACCCCCGGCGATGTCTGGTTTTACACCTGTCTCTTCGGCGCGTTGTGGGGACTAGGCGGCCTTACCTTCGGCCTCACCATGCGCTATCTCGGCATGTCCCTGGGCATGGCCGTCGCTCTCGGCTATTGTACGGTTTTCGGCACGCTCATCCCGCCCATCTTCAAGGGGGAGTTCGCTGCCAAGCTCATCGAGCCCGTGCATGGCCGTTGGGTCCTGGCGGGTCTCGTGATCTGCGTCATCGGCATTGTGGTGAATGCCCTTGCCGGCCGCGCGAAGGAAAGCGAGATGTCCGCGGAACAGAAACGTGAAACCGTGAAGGAGTTCGATTTCAAGAAAGGCATTCTTGTCGCCACCTTCTCCGGCATCATGAGCGCCTGCTTCGCCTTCGGCCTCAGCGCCGGCGATTCGGTGCGCGAGACCACCTTCAAGGTGGACATCGTCAATTCCGCCCTCAAACAAGGAAAATCTGCAGCCAAAACCACGGAGCCTACGGCCGCTGAGGCGAATGCGCTTCTCGCCGCTCCTGCTTTCGCCACCCTGTTTGACCCAAAGACCAAGGCATCCCTCTCTGCCTTGGTGGGCATCCTTGAGGAGCCGAAGTCGATCCAAGGAAAGATCGCTGCTCTGAAAGCCGCGGAAAAGCCCGTGCCAGACGCGGCCGGGCAAATTGAAAGACTGGAGAAGGCCCTCCCTGCCGCCGCGGCGAAGGCCGGCGAGGCGCTTACCGCGGTTTCGGCGTCCTCCGGCCTTGGCACGCGCCTTTCCACCTATGCGACCGGCTTCAACGCGATTTCGGACAACAAGGTTCTCGGCATTGTTGATGGCCTTGCCAGCCTTTCCGAAAAAGAAACCGCCTTGAGCGTCAGTTCCTCCGGCGCGGACCTCGTTGCTATCCACGAAAAGCACCACCTTTGGACGGGTCTTCCAGTCTTGATCATCGTGCTTCTCGGCGGATTCGCCACCAACTTCATCTGGTGTGTACTCCTCAACCTGAAGAACAAGACCGGTTACCAGTATCTCAGCGCGAAGCCTGGCGCGAAGTCTCCTGTCGCCAATACCCTGGTCGAAGCGGGAAGCGGCCCGTCCTTTGACGGTCGCAAGGACCCCACGCCAGTACCCCTGCTCCGCAACTACATATTCTCAGCAATCGCCGGCGTGACGTGGTATTTCCAGTTCTTCTTCTACTCCATGGGCGAGACGCAGATGGGTGAATACAAGTTCAGCAGCTGGACACTGCACATGGCCTCCATCATCATCTTCAGTTCCATCTGGGGGCTCGCCCTTGGTGAATGGAAGGGCGCGAGCGGAAAGTCCAAGGGCCTGCTTTTCACGGGCCTGTCTTTGCTCATCCTTTCCACCCTCGTGATTTGCTACGCAAACTACCTCACCGGCCTCTCCGGCGGTCATTGATCACCCATCTAACGAGCAGGCGGAACGAGCGCGGTCCGTCGCCGATGTTTGCCGCGCGAATGCCGCATCCGTGATCGGAAGAAATCCCATGGACCAATACGATTCCCCTCCCCACATCCCTCCCTAATACGCCATTCCGATCGCGAAATGGATCGTCCCCATCGGTTCATGCTGATCCCGCGTGAGGTTGTATCCATACTCCAGCCTCACCGGGCCGATCGGCAGGTCCAGCCTCAGGCCCAGGCCTGCCGCCAGTTCCACCTCGCTCGCGCCAAAGTCCTTGTAGTCACCTGCCAGTGATCCGGCGTCGAAGAACACCACGCCTTTCACGCTCCCTGTGATCGTGCGGATCAACTCGGCGTTCGCGTTCCACATTCCCTCGCCGCCGGTTGGATAGCCGTCGATCGTCGGCCCGAGTTCCCGGTTCGGGAAGCTCCGCACGCTGCGGGGTCCGCCGTTGAACAGCCGCATGTCGATGGGCAAATCATCACCATCACCCGATGGAACGAGGATGCCCGCTTCGCCGCCAATCCCCACTTCATAGGTGTTGTTGATCTTGTGGTAATACCCCGTCGTCACTCCGCTGGAAATATACGCCGTTGAATCATCTCCGATCGCCGCGCCGATTTCCGTGGGATTCTCGATGTGCCACCCGTTCTTCGGCAGGATCTTGCTGTCCCGGAAATCCAGCGACTGGGTGACCCGGATCTTCGGATGCGTGTAAACCGTCTCGCCTAGGGCGCTTGAGGGCAAGCCGTCCTCGCTGAGGTTAACCACCGATTGGCCCGCCAGCAATTCCAGCGCGTAATGATCGCCGAACTTCCAGTTCAGCTTTGCTTCCAAACCACTTTCAAAGGCCTTGTAGCCCTCCCGACTGTAGATCAGGGCAAACAATCTTGCCGATCCCGCCACATCGCTGCCAAACAGCCACGGATCCGTGATCTTGGTTTCTCCCAGCACTCCAAGCGCGCTGATTTCGAAGCCAGTGCTAAATCCCCTCAAGCCGCCCCAGAGATTCCGGTCCGCATAAGTGATCCGCAGGATCGCTCCTTGGTAGGAATCCGCTCCCGCCGCCACGCTCATCTCTTTCGCTTTGCCCTCTTGCAAGTGCAGGGTCGCGTCAATCCTGTTATCTCCGACCGCTTGGGTTTCGATCCTCACGGATGAAAAAGCTCCCGTCGCAAGAAGCTCCCGAACCCGCTGGTTCATCTCCTTGGCATCGTACCAATCCCCCTCCAGATCCTCCAAACGCGCTTCCACCCGGCCCGGATTGGTGATCTTGAATCCATCCACGTTCACCTTGTTGAGCCGGACCCGGGTTCCCAGGGTGATCGAAAATTCAGGGATGAATCGCGTCCCTTCCAAGGTTCGTCCCATCGTGATCTTCGCGTCCGGATAACCCTGGCTGTTGAAAGACTCTTCCACCACCAGGCGCATGGTATTCAAATTTGCCGTGGTGGCTTGCTTTCCAATCGACAGGTCTGCCGTGGCCTTGGTGGTTTCCACGCCAGCCCCGTCCGCGCTGGAAATCCTGGCGGGAGCAATCATGAACACCGGCCCTGGCACTACATTGATCACCACGCTGACTTTTCCCGAGTCCTCCGTCACGCGTGAGGCCAGTTCCGCCTTGGCATCCCAGTACCCTTGGGAATTGAGCTGCTGCACGATGTTGCCCAGTCCGGCAGCGGTGTCTTCCTCGCGGAACGGTGGATCGCCGATGGTGAGTGGCCGGTCCTTTTCCGCGGGCAGGGAGTATAGCTTCTCCAATTTTTTCACGTCATCCCCTTCCACGCCGTGGATGATCACGGTCCCCAGGGACAGCCGCGTGCCTTCATGTACGGTTAGAAGGATTTCCCCACCGTTGACGACCCGCGAATCGACGCGCACCTCGGAATACCCATCTTTCACCAGAACCTGCCGGAGCAGAAAGGCGGCATCGTCCGCGTGGGAGGCCGATGCGGCATCGTTGCTGACGTGCTCCAACCGCCCCGCCATCAGGTCGAAAATCTGGTTCTCCGATTTGCTGGTTCCCACGATGCGGATGTAAGTCCTCGCCTCCGCCGCCAGGGGCAGCATCATCGAGATCAGGATACCGGTACGGAGGAAAGTCATCAGCGGAAGGAGAGTCTCCAGATGGCAAGCACGCGGGTGTCACCCGTAGCTCCCATGCCGGTGGAGATGAACCATTTGTCAGTCAGCGCGATCGTGGCGGTGGAATACGTTTCGCTCGAATAGGGATCAGTGTCGGAAAGGCTGAAATTCACCCGCTCCATCAGCTTTACAAGAGGCTTGAGCTGGTTCCCGAATTTGACCCGGCCATGCAGGAACTCCCGCGCCAGCAATTGCATCGCCAGCGAAGAGGCCGCGCTCGGGTCTTCCAGTCCGCTTGTGGTGGTGCCAGTGGCCAGCAGTGTCATGATCTCGTTCTCCGGCAGCGGCGGATTGGACGTCAGCACCAGTTGTGGATCCGAAAGCCCCCCATAGGCATACACCGTCACCATGTAGGGCCGTGGCTCGGCGGTTCCCCGGATCTCCAGGATCGGGTCAAAGCCGGATGACGGTGCGAAGCTGACGGTGCCACGGGGGACGGAAAGCGTGCTGAAGGGCAGGCTCGCCTTGAAATCGTTGATTTTGAATTGCCCGTCCGGAGCAGGTGTCCCGATGGTTCCGCGAATTTTCATGCTGCCGGTGACTTCTCCCGTGGCGAGATTGCCCCGGATCAGGAACGCGTCTTCCAACTTGACCGTCACATCCATCCCCCAATTCCGGAAGGGTTCCGGGATGGCGCTTCCGGGTGCTTTCGGCGTGTCGATCTTCGGCAGCGCTGCGGCCGATGGACCTGTGAAGGGACGACCTATAGGCAGGATCTCGATGTCCCGGTAAAAGATCCCATCCACCGCGCCGACGGTGCCTGATAGGACGGATTTCTCCCAGGTTCCTTGCAGCCGCAGGTCGGCATTCGCACGGACGATCATCAGGTCATTGCGCAGGACGGGCAGTTGGCTGCCTTGGACACGCAGGTTGATGGCCCCCGGTTTGCCATCCGTGATGGCAACGCTTCCCTCGCCACGCACGGTCCCGGCCGCGACCGTGGCCTGGAGCTTCCGGACCACCACCTTGTCCAAGGCGAAGTCCAGGCTCGCACTGCCCTGTTGGATCGGGGGAAATTCGCTGTTCTTCAATTTCAAGCCCGCTCCGTTGAGGTCGATGGTTCCCTTGATCTCCGGCTTTTCGACCTTGCCGGCCACCGTGACATTTCCGGTAAGGATGCCCTCCAGCTTCTCCGCAGAGGGCACCAAGGTGGCGAATCGGGCAAGGTCCAGTCTCGGTAGATCCGCCCTCGCCTCAACCGGCTCCTGCTTGATCTCCTCCGGGAATTCGGCCCATCTCGCGGGTTTGAAAGGCATCGACGCCTTGAGAACCGCAGGGGCAAAGTCCGGCGTCGTGATATTGCCGTTGATCTCCAGCCGCTCGTCCTTGCCGGTTATTTCCAGCACCAGGTCGGCGGGTTTGAGTTTGGGTTGCTCAGGCGAACTGAGATCGCGGGCCTCAAACTTCGCCTTCAGCTCGGGCTTGCCGTAAGTGCCCGATAGATCTATCGAGAGCTGGCCGGTCGACCGGGGGTCGAGCCTATCCAAGCCCTTGACCCACGGCTTGAGATTCGCCAGCGAGAGAACCCGCGAATTGATATAGACCGAAACCGGGCGCTCATCCTTCACGATCATCTCCCTCCACTTCGTGAAATCCTCCGGCACCGGCAGGCTGGCCGACCCCTCGGCAAGTTCCTCCGTTCCCCGGCTCCACAGGAAGCGCCGCAGATCCAGCATCCCCTGCGAGAGCGCGGCGTCGACGGAAATCACCTGCTCCCCGGCCTGCACGCGGAGCCCCTTCGTCTCGAATGATCCGGGCCAGTCGTAGCGCGCCCCGCCGATGGCGGTCACCGTCTCCGCTCCCACGCGCGACCAGTTCGCCTGGGTGAATTGGACGTCCCCCCGGTGTTGGCCTTCCTTGACCTCGCCGCTTCCCTTCCACTCTCCCGTTAGATCCGCGGTTCCTCCGGGTTTCACCTTCGCGATGGCCAGCCAGGGTTCGATCCTCTTGCTCGTGAAACTCAATAGAGAAGCCGTCGCCTCATAACTCCCGGGGGTCGTCTGGTAGACGGCCGTCGCCCTGAGTCCGTCCATCGAGATTTCTCCTTCCACCGGCTGATCCTTGACCCACCTTCCCTTGACCGCGACTGCCGTGGCCACCTTCTCGTCCAAGGGTTTCAAGATGACGCTTGCCGCCACGCTGGTCGGTTTATTCTCCGCAAAGGAAACCGTGAAATCCCCCACCGCCGTTGAAGACGGCACCGGTGCCTGCGGATCAATCGCCGGCACCCGCGGTGATAGCTGCCGCACGACCTTCGGGATATCCTCCACCGCGAACTTCCCTTTCGCGTCTCCCAACAGGAAGGACTTTTCACCCCGTATCACCGGGACCGATCCCTCCACCGAAAAGCCGCTCCCGAGCGCGTTGCCGTGGGTGATGATTCCCGCCTGATCAGCGCCCAGTGTCGCGTCCATGCTGAGCTGCGAGACGCTCCAATCTTCCATCGTCACCGTATCGAGCAGGAAACCGGCCTTGCCCGTCGCCGCCTTGGGATCGGGAAGCAGGTTGTCCACCTCCACCGCCAGGGACGTTAGATTCGCCTTGGCAGGTAGCTCGATTCCAAACCGAGCCACCGTCTCGTCCAACTGTAAATTGCCTTCCCTGAGATCCACCTTCACCGACGCAAATCCCGGCGACCCGGATAGCATCAGCACCGCGTTGTCGAGATGGAGTTGCGCCTCCGCCGACGGTTCCCCGCCCGCGGGCAATTGCATGACAAATTCCCGCACGCTCACGCCCGGCAGCGGATCCAGCCTCACCACTGAGAGTTCGTCCGCCTTCCAAACGATCTCCGACTGCCTCCCCTCCCAAACCCGTCCTGTCGCATCCGTGAAATTCCCGAGTTCCACCGTGACAACATCCTCACCGGCCTTGTGGCTGATCCGGCTCGGGTCGAGTTTCAACTCAGGCTTTCCGTCCCGACTCGCCGTCAGGCTCAAATCCTTGATATCCAGCTCAAGTGGAATGGCCCGCGTCCGCGCCATGCGGATGGTTTCCACCAGCTTCTTTAAATCCAGCGGCGGCTTTTCTTCCTCCTTCTTTTCAAGCCCCAGCCTCAATTCCGCGTGGACTCCCTCGACCGACAAACCCTTGAGTTCTCCTTTCACCAGCCCCCGCCACTCGTAATCCGGCCGGATGCGGTCGATAGTGAGGCTCGCCAGCGCCCCGTCGCCCTCGATTCTCAAATCAGACAGCGAAAGCCCGCCCACGAGGTTCCCGCCCACCTTGAAATCTCCCCGGATTCCTGCTTTCTGAAGGTAATGCACCGCCACTTTCGGGGCGATCCACCGCAGTCCCGGACCATTCAGCCACAGCAGGAATGCCACCAGAAGTCCGGCCAAGATCGCCAGGCGGCGGAACCACCTCCGCTTCTTGGGAGGTTCTGCGGGATTTGGATTGGGATTTTGGGATTCCGGCAAAGCGCGATTAACATCGGCCTAACTCCGGGTCCGGTCAATGGCGGGCTCGTCTGGAATTGCCAAACCGGGGGCGGGCGTTTATCCCGCTCCGCACATGGAGCCCATCACATTTAGCCCGATTTACATGACACGCGTCTGGGGAGGGCGTGAAATGGAGCATGTCTACGGGCGGGAATTGCCCGATCCCGACCTTCCCTATGGGGAATCCTGGGAAATTTCGGACCGCGAGGAAGCCCAATCGACGGTGGATGAGGGCCCCTTTGCGGGAACCACCTTGCATGAGCTGTGGACCAAGCATCGCGAGGAAATTTTCGGTGCCGGTTTCGCGGCGCATCCTCGTTTCCCCATCCTGATCAAGATTCTGGATGCCCGCCATGACCTGTCGATCCAAGTGCACCCGCCCCGGCTCCACGCGGAAAGCCTGGGTGGCGAACCGAAGACGGAAATGTGGTACATCGCGGACTGCGAATATGGCGCGAAGCTGCATGTCGGCCTACGGAAAGGTGTCACTCGGGAACTCTTCGAGCACGCCATTGCGGCCGGAACGGTCGCAGACTGCGTTCACCCCTTGAAAGCCCTGCCCGGACAGTCGATTTTCATCCCCTCCGGCCGAATTCATGCCATCGGCAAGGGCTTCCTGATCCACGAGATCCAACAGAACTCGGACACCACCTACCGGGTCTTCGACTGGAACCGCCTCGGCCTCGACGGCAAGCCGCGCGAATTGCACGTCGCGGAATCCCTGGCCAGCATTGACTTTAATGATTTCGAACCCCCGATGGACACGCCCGTGGGTGAAAACCTCGCGAGCTGCGAATATTTCCGCACCGACCGGAAGTATCTTGATCCCGGCCAGTTGATCGCCAATCCCGACGACCGCTTTTCGATCCTGTCCATCATCAAGGGCCAGTTCGAAAGCGCGGGCGGACGGGGCTTCATCAAAGGCGAGTTCCTCCTCCTGCCCCGTGGCGGGGAGCCCCTCAAGGCCCGGACGAACTCGACCGTGCTGCAGATCACGCTTCCGATCTGAAGGGCGTTTCTATTTGGAGATCTCCAGCACCATCGCCTCACAGGGCGGCAGTTCGGGGATGGTCAGTGAGCTGTCAGCGGACAGCCCAGACCACGCAATGCCCAGCTGGTTGGTGAACTTCCACGCCGTGTCGGCGGGGCGTTTCATGAAGTTCCAGGCATCACCGGGAATCACCACCTTCACCTTCCGCAGGGTTTCGGAGCCGTGGAAATTGGCGACAACGAGGAAAGACTGGCCGCCCTTCGGGTCATGCCGAAGGAAGGCATAAACCCAGTGGCCGGAGAAGGTCTCATCCCCCACCCGTCCGAAACCGGGGTTCTCTCGATTGGCGTGATTGAGTCCGTAGAACTCCCCGCTGGTGAACGCGGGTGACTGCGTGGCATGAATCAAGGTCCCGTACCACGAGCGCAGTGCCTTCTGCTCTTCACTGAGCCGGCCGCCGTCATACTTGCCACCGTTCACCCATTTGGTGAATTCCGGCATCGACCAGTAGTCGAAAATGGTGGTGCGGGCATCATCGCCGCCGAAGCCTTCCGAACCGGCCGCCGGCTCACCGACCTCCTGCCCGCTGTAAAGCATCACTGCGCCGCGGCCCATCGCGAACAAGACCGCGGAAACCGGTTTTCCCGTCTTCATGCCGAGCCCACCCCAGACCTTCTGGCTGGCAATCCGCACCTCGTCATGGTTCTCCGCATAACGCAGGGAGCGGTGGAAGCGCATGCCCGTGAAAGTCAGCGGATCCAGGTCATTGGCCCATTTCCCCGCATCGTAAATCGCTTCCAGCACGTCATAGCTGGGATCGTCATAGACCGCGTCGAAGCCCGCCAGCTGCTTCGATTTGACGACGATGTCCTTGAGAATTTTATTGACCACGTGGCCGATGTGAATGGCCGCAAACTGGAAAACATCCGCACCTTCACCGACTG
>CAXTTX010000145.1:0-5843 GCA_964247045.1 uncultured Verrucomicrobiales bacterium
ATCAGGTTGGCGGCGTCGGTCCTGTTGGTTCCCCCCGCGGTGTCTTCATATTTGATGGGGAATTTACCTTCGGAACCGTACGTGGGCAGCAAGACCCAGCCGATGCTCTCATCCTTCACATACATGAGCTTTTCGATGAGGGACGGGAGGACGTCTCCGTTTTTAGGAGATGGACTTTTCCGCGTGATCGCAGCCAGAGCCTTCTCCCGCTCCTCCACCTTGTCCTCCTGGTCACGGACCAGCTTGTTGAGTTCCTCCAACATCGCCCGGCTCCTGGCTTGTTCGAGTTCCACGAGTTTGGCTTTTTGCGCGGAATCCGTGCGAGCGCGGTCCGCCAGGGTTTTATCATCCCGCCGTTGGAGTGAAAACCAGGCGGCGCTGCCGGCGACGAGGCAGATCCCGGCGGCGATGGCCAGCTTCCTGCCGGTGTGCGGTTGTGTTTCCACCTGCCGTTTAATGGCAGGTGCGGAGCCGGCATCCAGGGCCGCCTCGATCTGTTTGAGAAAATCCTCATCCGGTCCTTTGGCTTGTTCGTGGAGCAATTCCTCGATCAGGCGGTTTTCGGGAGAGTTGGGAGAATCCGTGTTCATGGTTTGTGAAAAATGTTAGTTGTTAGGCTGTGCGTCCATGCACTGGCGCAGGGCGGAGCGGGCGCGCTCCAGCCGTTTTCTGAAAGTGGAGGTGGGGATCTCCAGAAAGGCCGCGGCGTTCTCGCCATCGCGCCCCTCGTCGTAATAGGCGGTCACCGCGAGCGAGAGCAGTTCCGGCAGCTTTGACCGGCACCCGGCCAGGCGCTCCAGCAAGCCGGCTTGGTCATCCCCGGCACTCCACGCGCGGATGGACTCCTCCAGCCCCGCGAGTTCCGGATCTTCCAGCAGGACCTCCCGCCGGTGTTTCCGGCAGTCTTCCCGCCATTTGTTGCGGACGATGCCACGCAGCCACGACCCGAAGTCCTTGGTCACGTCGAACCGGCCGACCGTCTGCCAGGCGGCGACGAAGGAATCCTGGACCAGGTCCTTGGCGAGCCCGGGGTTGCCGGACAGCACCCGGGCGTAGGCCAGCAAGGGCTGGTGATGGTCGCGGATCAATTCGGTAAATCGGGCGCGGTCCATGAGTTCGGGAGGGGATGCGATTGCTAGGGATTTCATGGCATTTCACCATTCATTGATCCGGGACCGCCATTTTGTGACATCGAATCGCGGGATTTTTCCGAAATGCAGTTATGGCGCTATCAAAATCGCGCTTTCACCGCCCCGCGGATGGGTTATGGTTCCTGCCAGTGAAATTTGCCGCGGTTCTCCTGATGCTCACCCTGGTTGCCCATGCCGGATCCGGTGATCCCGGCGGGGCTGCCCTCGATTTCCTCGAAAAGGTCCGCCAGGGAAAACTCAACCTCGAGCCCGGCGGGGACACCGCACTTTCCCCGCAAACCGCGGACCGGAAGAAGCGCCAGATTTCAAAACAACTCGACCGCCTCGCCAAGGATCTGGGCAACGATCCGCTGGAGATCGGCGAGGTCAGGACGGATGAAAATTTCGCTGGCGTCATCATCCGCAAGGTCGGTGGATTCGATCCCGGCCGCATGCAGGTTTTTCCCATCGCCCTGGTGAAGCAAGGTGCCGAATGGTCCGCCGCCCCGGTCCCCGCCTCGTTTGAAAACTCCGGTGCCAGCTATGCGGTCGCGATCCGCAAACGCCTGGAGGCGCTCGAAAACTGGATGCTCCGGGAGCAGGTCGAGGATCTCGAAAGCCTCCGCGGCAAATCCGCCGAGCGCACCCGCCGCATGATCGAATCCAGCATTTCGGCCAGCCAACTGCGCTCCTTGAACATGGAACAGGCGGGCCTCCGTTTTCTCGAAGCGTGTGCGGAAAGAGATCTGCCCGCCGTGCTCGGATTTCTCGGTGGCCTGTCGGCGGAGGTGCCGTCCGATTGGCCGGAACGCTTGAAGGCGGCCGAGCAGGCCATGGCTCCCCATGTGACGCCGAAGCGCCCGTGGCGCCTCCTCGTCTCTCCCGACGTGATCCGGATCCGCGTGGACCGCGAGAACGAGCCCACGGGCGGACTCGTGTCCTTCGCCTTTCTGGATCCCGCGGGTGTGGATTCGCAGCCGCCCCGCATCGAAGTCTGCCAATTTGACCTGATGAGGGATTCCGGCGGGCTGTGGTATGTGAATCCGCCTTTGAACTTCCTACGCGCGGCCGCACCTGGCAATGGCGAGACGGACAGCGATCTGCTGGCCAAACATGTGGAAGCCTTCCCCGCCGCGTGGGCGGCGGCCCATCCGCTCAAGCCCACCGCCACCCCGGAGGCGGCCTGGCAATCCTCCCTCGCGGGCTTGGATGCCAAGGACCTGAAACCCTTGCTGGAGATTTCCAAGCTGGATGACAGTTCGCCTGCCCTGGCCGTGAAGATTGTCCTCCAGGCCGCCGGTTTCTGGAGCGCGCTGCACGATTCCGGGGCCGTCCGGCAGGCGCTGCCGGTCGCCTTCAAGTCCAACGAGAACGCGGCCGTGGGCTTGGTGCGCTTTTTCTCCGTCCGCGACCCGGACCACGTGGACCTGAGAACGGTCTGGTTTGAAAAAACCGCCAAGGGCTGGCTCGCCACGGTTCCGCCGGGAGGGTCGCTCCACGGGGATCTCAAGGAATGGGCCTTGAAGGAATCCACCGGTGGTGCCGGCCGTTGGCAGAACCTGATGTTCGCGGGCGTGCCCGAGATGAAAGAGTTCAGCTCCCCCACCGAGGACGAGGCCCGCGCCAACATGCGGCAATGGCTGGACTCGATCAGCCGGGGCGATCTGAAGGGCGCCCTTTCCACCGTGGCCCTTCTCGACGGCCGGACCGGAGCGAAGTTGGCCTTGCAGAACCTGGGCTACGAAATCGGCGGTGCCCGCAAATGGCGAGGGACACCTGCCATCCTGTCCGTCCACTCCGGCAAGCTATGCAGCGCGGTGGCCGTCAAAATCACGGGGGAAGACGGAAAGGACAGCTATCCCTTGTATCCGGTCGTGAAAACGGAGGCCGGCTCCCGGATTCTCGCCGAGGTGGACCTTTCCGCCTCAGAGAACCGCAGCCGGGATTTCCTGAACAACACTTCACTCGGCCGGGTCACCTCCGCAGGGTTTGAAGCGGTGGCCAGCGAATTGAAACAGATGCTCGCCGACCATCAGGAAGCCGTCCGGGAAGCCCGGAAAATGGATTCCAATTAGTCAAAGCCGGCCGCTCCAAAGGGCAGAGCGGCCCAACCTGAAAGTTTAGCACGCCAAAATAACCGGAAAATTACGCGAAAAAGGCATGATTTCACGCAACTTTTTGATAAAAGGCCGTTTTTGGGTGCCGATTTTTGAAAAATACATTGAACTGGACCCGGCTTTCATGATCTCTTAATGTCTTAACAAGCAGAAATGATCACGGTGCTGTCCAATGATTCGCTTTCCGCCTGCCGCCGGCCCTGCCGTAGCGGCAACCGAGGAATGACGCTCTTGGAACTCACCGTAGTGATCTTGGTTCTCTTGACCCTCGTCACGGTGCTCTTCTTCGGGGCGCAGGCTTGGAAGAGGGGTTCGGACCGGGCGATCTGCATCATTCATATCCAAGCCGTTCAGAAGGGCGTGCGGAGTTATGCAAACCTCTACGGGTTCCAAGAGGGATCCACGGCACCGAGTCTCCAGAGCCGAATCATCGGACTGGGCCGCTATGTCGAAACCACCCCGAACTGCCCTGGCTCGGGAACCTATACTTTCGGAGGAGATACGATCCCGGTGATCGGCGACCTCTACATGAAATGCTCGTTGTCCCCGACGGACCAACACGAGCCTCCGTCGCACGCCGACTGGTGACCTCACGCGATCGCGTGTATTGCTTGCGGCCGGTTTTCGTGCTTTTATAAGCGCATCAATTTCGTCGGCCCACCCGGAAAGTTCTGAGATTCCGGGCAGCGGCCTCCCCCCAGCATAGTGTGTGTAGCTGTTCCGGCCACCCCGTAAAGGTGGCCGGGGCAGTGGGAAGGAAGAAAAAGCAGAAAGCCCCACTTTGGCGGCGGGCACTACTTGGCAGCGGGCACTACTTTTTCCAGATGAGGGGAATCTCCGCCGTATCCAAGGTTTTCCATTCGCCCGAGGAGAGCGAGTCGCCCCGAAGCTCGCCAATCGCCCCCCGGATCAGCCGCAAGGTCGGAAAACCCACGGCAGCCGTCATCCGGCGCACCTGCCGGTTTTTCCCCTCGATGAGGCGGAGTTCCAGCCAGGAAGTGGGAATGGATTTGCGAAACCTCACCGGCGGATCCCGAGGAGGCAGGTCGGGGCCGGGATCGAGCAAACGCACGCCACAAGGCCGCGTGCGGTAGCCCTGGATGAGGACTCCGCCACGGGCCAGACCGGCCAAGGCGGCCATGTCCGGCGAGCCCTCCACCTGTGCCAGATAGGTCCGGGGATGGGCCGTGGCGGGATCAAGCAGACGGTTGTTGAAGCCCGGCTCGTCACTGAGCAAAAGCAAGCCTTCCGAATCCAGGTCCAGCCTTCCGACGGGATAGACTCCGGCGGGAAATCCGAACTCCGCGAGTGTCCGCTGCCCCGGTTTGTCCGGGGTGAACTGGCAAAGCACCCCGTAGGGCTTGTGGAAGGCAATGACCATGGCTGCCCGGCTTATTTGCGGAAAATGAAGAAGGCAGCGCCCGCCAGGCAAGCGGCGGCCCCGAGATAGTTCCAGGTGAGCTTCTCCTTCATGAAAAACACGGCGAAGGGCACGAAGACCGCCAGCGTGATCACCTCCTGCAGGATCTTCAACTGGCCGAGGTTGAACACCTTCGAGCCCATCCGGTTCGCGGGCACCTGGAGCAGGTATTCGAAAAACGCGATCCCCCAGGAGAAAAAGACGGCAATGATCCACGGCTTCGCCTTCAAGTCGCGGAGGTGGGCGTACCAGGCGAAAGTCATGAAGACGTTCGAAAGGGTGAGCAGGAGAATGGTTTTAAGGCCGATCATGGTTCCAGCTAACCTGCTGCCGACCGGACCGGCAAATTCAAAAGTCCCCCGTGCCTCCCCGCGGTTTGACATGCATCCAGCACTTCGTTAGGCAACTTGGAATGAATGATGACCGCCTGGGTGTGCTCTACCTCTTTGGACTCCTGGTGTATGCCATCATCTGGACAGTCTTGCTCCGTGACCGCGATTCGTTGGGGAGGAGGCCCCGCACAATCCTGATTGCCGGCCACCTGTTGAATACCCTCGCCCTCCTTTTCGCTCTCTTCCTGCAACCGGCCTTTGCCTACAAATGGGTGTATGAAACCTTGGGCGTTGCCCGGACAATTCAATTTTACCAGGCCACGGATGCGACCTCCCGGCTCGGAGAACTTTTGTTCGCCATCGGCTTTGCCGCCTACGGCCTTGGAATCGCGGGCGTGCGCCGCAGGCGATCCGAACTGGAGAATGTCATCGCGGCGAAAGTTCGCGAGATCGAATTGCTCCGCGGCGTTTCGTTTCCGCACGTTGTCACCGGATCGTCTTCCTCCTCCCTGCCATGAATGATTTCCCGTTTGTTTCCCTTCTCTACTTCTCCCTGGCGCTATTGGTCCAGGCACTCCACTGGCTAGGACTCGCCGGATTGTCAAAGGCCGGGATACTTTCCACATGGCTCTGCATGGCGTTGGGGTTGATTTGCAGCGGCCTTTCCTTGCTCTTTTCGCTCTCCGGTCTCCTGTCATCCGACCCCTTGGGCCGGTCGATGATGGCGAATCACATGGGCTCCATCGAGACGGTGGGCTGGCTGATTTTCTCCCTCGGTTTCACCCTCCATGTCCGAAGGACCCGGCCCGAACGGGCGAAGCTGGCAGAACTTGAGGAACGGGAT
>CAXTTX010000145.1:5853-10103 GCA_964247045.1 uncultured Verrucomicrobiales bacterium
TTCCTCACCCACGAACTCTCAAAGCTCCGAAGCGACGCTGCATAATCGCTTCCCCGGCCGGTAGGGTCCCGGCCGCCCGGGTGCCCCCACCGGCACGGCAGGCTTCGCGATTTGACAGCAAGAACTGAAATTTGTTAGCAATCCAGGCATGTACCAAAGCATGTTCTACACGGTCATTTACCTCGTGGTTGGCATTCTCATCCTGGGGGCCCAGTGGACCGGCGTGATCGGACTGGGGAAAAGGGGCAAGGATGCCGCGTGGCGGACGATGCTCGCCGGCAGCATTCTCAGCGCGATTTCCAGCCTGGCGACCATCTATTACTATCTTGCTGCGACCGGAATCATGGGGAGGACCGGAGGCATGGAATGGTGGCTCGTCGTGAACGGAGCTCACAGCCTCGGCAGCCTCTTGTTCTTCATCGGCTTCGCCATATACGGGATGAAGGGATCGAAACTCACCACCCGCATCGCGGAGCTGGAAGGGATCAGCAACGCGCAGGCGGATGAAATCAACGCGCTCCGCGCGGGGACACGCGGATGAGAAAGTGCCACTTCAATGCCCCGAGCCGCGGGATCAGGACCAACGGAAGTCCGTTTGAAGATCACTTGATGTCGACCAACGCTTTTCAAGCATTCCTTCCCCCGCCTCGTCCTCAATGGGTCGGCCGCATGAGCGAACGCGTGATGGATGGAAACAACCGTCCCATGAGGAACGCGGCCCGCAATTGCCACGGGGAGATGATTTCCTCCCGGCCCGCCTCGATCCCGTCGAGAATCTTCTTGGCGGCGGACTCGGGGCTAAGCACCGGGACCCATGACTGGGCTTTAGGGACGTTGGTCTCGCTGCCGGGATTATTCTCCCAGTAGTCGCTCGTCACCTTGGCAAAGGTGACCATGCCGGCGCGCACTCCGGTGCCATGCGTTTCGGCGCGGACCGCCTCGAAGAGTCCGCGCACGGCCCAGCGGGTGGACATGTAGGCCGCCGCGCCGGGCCAGACCAGGCGGGAGGCGGCGGAATTCATATAGACGACCACCCCGCTCTTCCGGGCGAGCATGGCAGGCAGGAACGCCCGGGTCACGTAGAACGCGGCCAGGTAGGGTGCGGCGATCATCGTTGCCGCTTCCCCGGGGGACGTCTCGATGAGCGGCTTCCATTTGCCGGCACCGGCGTTGTTGAATATGACATCCGGCGTGGGCACCTCCGTTGCAAGCCGCTCCACCTGTTCGTGGTCGGTCACGTCGCAGGGGTGGGTTGTGGCGATGGCACCAAGGCGTTTCACTTCGTCCGCCACGGCCGCGAGCTTATCCGCGGAGCGGGCAACCAGCGCCAGCCTGGCTCCGCGCCGGGCGGCGGCAATCGCGGTCGCGGCGCCGATTCCGCTCGAAGCGCCCGTGATGAGCCATAACTTGCCGGGCAAACCAGACCCTGTCCCGTTCGCTGCAACGGGTGCCGCGCTTCCGGCCTCCATGTCATCATTCTGTCCCATGGGATTAACCCCGTGAATATCAGAATTTCTTCCCCCATCAATCCTTCATTCTCCTGTTCGTCGATCATCGCCCGATGGTAAACATTTACTAACGGATGGGCGGGGGGGCTCCGCGGTGCCTCGCCTTCACTCCTGCCGCTTACCGTTCGACCTCCTGCTGGGAGCGCGTCATGTCACCACTGATGCATGAGGCTGGCAGGGAGGCAAATCACCGGTTGAGCCACCAGATTCCGGCATTCAGATAGGTCGCGTAGGCTACCCAAGCTCCATAGGGCACGAGCAACCAAGCGGCCGTCCTGTACCGCCGGGACGCCATCCCCAAGGTTACCGCGAGGGTGATCCACAACAGGATGATCACCATCAATGCCCAGGTAATCTCCTTCATTCCGAAAAACAGAGGCGTCCACGCGAGGTTCAGCATGAGTTGGACTCCGAAGACGGCCAGCACGCGCCAAGCCCGCCGGTGGATCAGCATTCCCGCCGCCACTCCCATCATCAGATAGAGCAGCGACCAGACCGGCCCGAAAACCCACGGCGGTGGCGTGCCCGGCGGTTTCACCAGATTCTGATACCACGCGCTCCCGCCGCCGTTGCTCACCAAACCGGAAGCCGAGCCCAATCCCAGGCAGACGAGCGCGCCAATAACCGGCAACAGCCACTTCCCAACACTTTCCTTTCGCTCCTCCCCGGACATTCCGAACGATACACCGCCCCGGGATTCCTCAAGGGTAAAGCTTTCTTCCTCCACGTCCCCAACTCCCGTGAATCGCCCATCGCGCGTCACGGGGGTAGGGAATCCAAACCCGGGAATTCCTGTTCAGGCCCTGCGGCGGCGGAACATGAACAACAGGCCAATGCTTCCGAGCAGGGCGGCGGAAGGTTCCGGCACGACGGTCAGGGTTACATGGAAATTCGCCCCTGCCTGGTCGATGGTGAAATTGCTGCCGCCGCTGGCATCGTTGTAGTTGATGAGCCATTGGTTGGAACCCAGCGTGAAGATCGAATCGTCCGCGAGGGTGTTGCCGAGGTAGGTGAAGAGTTCGCCTGAAGTCCAGCCGCCGGCATAGCTGATGAGGGTCAGCTTGCTGCCACCTGATAGAGTGCCGGAGGCGAGTTCGGTGAGGGTGAGGATGGCTCCGGAGGCGATGTCAATCGTGCCGGCGGAGTAAAGCAGGTCGCCGTTGAGCGATGCGGAATCGAGTTCGTAGGCGAAAGTGGAGCCGCCTTCCAAGCTGACGTTCCCCGATCCGAGAGATTCGATCGAGTTGCCCGGTGCCAACGTGCCGCCGTTCTGAACGATGATCGCGCCCGCGACTCCATTGCCACCGAGGGTGGCGGTGTTGCCGACGGTGGTGACGCTGGTGGAGATGTTGCCGTTGATGAGCAGCGTGCCGCCGGTGACACTGGTCGCGCCGGTGTAGGTGTTGCTACCTGCCAGGGTCTGGGTGCCGGTGCCGGTCTTGGTCAGGGCGACCGTGCCGGCACCGTTCTGGATGCTGCCGTTGAAGACCGGAGAGCCCGCGCTGTTGTTTTGGCCCAGCGTCAGCGTGGACGTGGTGGCGGCGACGCTGTTCGTGACAACGCCCCCGCTTCCCGAGAGTCCGTCGAAGCCTTCGTTCAGGCCCGCGAGGTCGAAGTTACCACCGGTCATGTTGACTGCGGAGCTTTGAAAAATCTGGTCGCCACCCGAGCCGCCGAGGCGCGCCGTGCCACCGTTGATCACCAGCGCATAGTCCGTGTTTCCCTGCGAGCCCACCGCATGAACCGCGCCGGAACTGGTTTTGCCAAGGATGAGCACCCCCGCGTCGACACGGGCGCGGAAGTCGGTGTTGTCGCCGGTTCCGGACAAGGTGAGCGTGCCCGCTCCGATCTTGCGCAGGCTCGCGGTAGCCGTTCCATTGAAGGCACCGGAGAATGTGCTGGTGGCATCGTTGTTGCCAGCGATGAGGACGCCACCGGTGCCGAGCGAAACCACGCCGCTGCCGCCCAGGCCGTTGATGGTGTCGGTGAAGCCATTGACCTCGAGCCTGCCATCGACGGTCACGTTGCCCTTGCCGGCGCCATCGGGGATGACGTCGCTGGCGCCCAGACGCAAGGTCGGGTTGTTGCCGGCGTTCACCGTGGTGCCGCCGGAGTAATCGTTGGTGGTGTTGCTGAGAACGATGATGCCGCCTTGGTTGGAATTGTCGGCCCTGATGTTCACCACTTGCAGGGTGCCGGTGCCGGTGACCTTGCCCGCGAGGGTCAAGGTCTTGTCGCTCCACCAGGTGCTGACGCTCCGGTTCCCTGTTCCGGCCAGCGTGAGCGTGCCGGTTAGAGTGTTGGCGCTGCCGCCGTCCTGATACCCTCCCACCAGCGCGCCCTGGCGGTTGTTCACCGTCGCCGCACCGTTGAGCGTGATGTTGTTCGCGATGCTGATGTTGTTCCCCGCGAGGATAAGCTGCCCGCCCGCAGCCACCGAAACATCACCCGTGCCGAGGGAATTGGCCGAGCCCTCGTTCGAGCTGCCGCCCACCAGTTCACCGACGGAAAGCGCGCCTCCTGAAATCGTCGTGCCGCCCCCGTACGTGTTGTTGCCGTATAAAGCGAGATCGCCCCCGTCGGTTTTCGTCAACGCGCCGGGTCCGGAAATGATACCCGCCACGCTGAGGCGGCCGTTCACGCCGTAACCGACCTGGATCGTGCCGCCGGAACTGCCGAGGGTGATGCCGCGGTTGGCGTTGATGGTGAAGATGCCGCCGTTGTCGAAACCGCCCGAGGCAT
>CAXTTX010000145.1:10113-11477 GCA_964247045.1 uncultured Verrucomicrobiales bacterium
ATTGTTGACGACACCATTCACCAAGAAGCCGCCATTGAGGGTGATGGCGTCGGCCACGGCCGAGCCGGGGACCGCGCCGAGGGCGGCATCGCCATTGATGCCAAAGCGTCCCTGGTTGACGATGATTTTGCCCGTGAACGAACTGTTGGCTCCGTTGAAGCTCAGCATGCCGGCACCCGTCTTGGTGATGGTGTCCGCGCCGGTAACCGCCGTGGAAACCCTGACACCTCCCGTGATGTTGAACGCCTGCGCACCGGACAGCACCAGTCCTCCGGCACCCGTGATTTGATGATAGTTGCCGCCATTGGTAACACCGCCCGTGAGCGTGAGGGCCGCGCCGGAAGCGGTGGCGATGGTATAGTTGTTGTTGCCGAGCGAAATGTTTCCGGCGGAAATGGCCGTGCCAAGCGTGACGGTGCCGGCGCTTCCCGCGAACACGGCGTCATTCCCGGAGGTCCAGGCCACGTAAGGAACCGCACCGGCGTCCCAGTTCTGAATTCCCGTGCTCCAGGTGCCGGTGCCTCCCGCGCTGGCCGAGTCGCCGGTGCCGGCGATGTTCGAGGTGCCTCCGTCCCAGTAGAGGATGGCGCCACGGGCGATGGATCCAAAGGCGAGACAAAGGGCAAGGGTTGCCGGCAGGGAAGACCTGGACAGCAGGCAGGGTTTTACTTTCATGGGTTTCGTGGGGAGGTCCGGGGGTATGGGTTTCCTGGGGGAAGCACCCGGACAGCTTGCAATGCGAGCTTGCTTGCCGCAGACCGCCATTTTTTTCACGAAAGCCCACCCATAGGTATAAGCCCTATGCTTTATACACAATGTTCGGCACGGAGGCCGTGATACAGGGCAGCACCCTAAACCCAGTAATGAAGTGCTGGGCTGTTATCGGATGGACGATCCTCCTCCCAAAGGGGGAACTGCATACTTTTGGCAGGCACGCGGGAGCATGGAGATGGGTGCTCTGGCAGGGTGCCCGTCCGGCAGACGGCGTAAACGCCGCACAACGAACGAAGAGGCCAACCGCAGGCGCAAACCTTCCAACCAATTTGCGTATATAAAGTCAGGGTATAAGCCCCAGGCGGCCTGTAGGATACCATGGGACCCGGAGACTCCGTCAAATCAGGCTTCCGCCAGTTGGAAAGCCTTCTTCACCCATTTGCACCTGAAGGGAGTCCCGGAATTCTCGGGCTTCCAGCCGTTGGCGAGGCCAAAATCGATCGCGGCGGTCACCATGTCCCAGCTCACGACGCGCGGCAATTCACCGACGAGGGTTTGCCCGTTCACGGGGGCGTTCGCGACAATGACGATCTCGCTCACTCCACGCCGGTTCTGCATGATCCAGCGGTACTGGACGTCGTGATGGTTGA
>CAXTTX010000146.1:0-11456 GCA_964247045.1 uncultured Verrucomicrobiales bacterium
GCATTGACTCGCTCGCGGATTTGGAAGCCCGCATCAATCTAACCGATGAGGAACGCGCCGGCGTCATCCTCGCCGGCACCAAGCTGGCGATGGCGATCACGCCCCACTTTTTCAATCTCATCGATCGCGATGATCCGGATTGTCCGATCCGCAGGCAGGTCATCCCACGTATCGATGAGGGCTGGGCCGCTCCTGAGGAGATGGCTGACCCCTGTGGCGAGGACTCCCATATGCCGGTGCCCGGCCTCGTGCACCGCTATCCCGACCGCGTCCTCTTCCTCGTGACGGATCGCTGTGCCTCCTACTGCCGCTATTGCACCCGCTCCCGCGTCGTTTCCGGCGTGGGCGAGCAGCATTTGGAAACGCAATGGGAACCTGCCTTCAAATACCTGGTGCAGCACACGGAAATCCGCGACGTTCTCCTTTCCGGTGGCGATCCGCTTTTATTCTCGGACGACAAGCTGGACAAGATCCTCACCCGCCTCCGTTCCATCCCGCACATCCAGTTCGTGCGCATCGGCTCGCGCATTCCCATCTTCCTTCCGCAACGAATCACGCCCGAACTCTGCGCGATGCTGAAGAAGCACCACCCACTCTTCATCTCCATTCACACCAATCACCCCCGCGAACTCACCACGGAGGTCCGCGACGGACTTGGCCGTCTTGCCGACGCCGGAATCCCGCTCGGCAACCAGAGCGTTCTCCTCCGCGGCGTCAATGACAGCGTGGAAGTCCAGAAGGCGCTCGTCCACAAGCTGTTCATGTGCCGCGTGCGTCCTTACTATCTCTACCAGTGCGATCTCATCACCGGTTCCTCGCACCTCCGCACCTCCGTGGCCGAAGGCGTGGCCATCATCGAGGGCCTGCGTGGCCACACCACCGGCTATGCCGTACCCCAGTTCGTCATCGACGGCCCCGGCGGCGGCGGAAAAATCCCGATCAACCCGAACTACGTCGTCGAAGCATCGGGAGGAAACGTCACGCTGCGGAATTTCGAGGGCAACATCTTCGAGTATCCGGATCCCACGCCGATGCCATTGCAGGAGCGGGAAAAACTCCACGATCTGGCCTTCCCGAAACAGGAAAGCTGCTGCTGAAGCGAGAGCGGTCCGCCTATACCCGTCCCTTTCCGCTTGCCCGCTGACGGCGGAGACATCTAACGTGGCAGCGTCCCCATGAGGTACTTGCTCCGCCTTCTCCCCGCCTTGGCCACTCTCACCGCTCCCGTTTTCGCCCTGCCCGGCGATCTCGATCCCACTTTTGGAGAGGGCGGCATGGTTGCCAACGCATTCGGTGATTACGACCAAGTCTCCGACATCGCGATCCAGCAGGACGGTAAAATCGTCGTCGCGGGGACACTCGGCTCCGAAACCGGCTTCAAAGTCGTCCGCTACCTGGCGAACGGAATGCTGGACGAGTCTTTCGGGGAAGCCGGGCACGTGGCGACCCGCTTCCCGTGGAAAAGGTTTCCCCATGTCCCTCCCCTCTACCTCGGTGCCACTGGCCGGGAGGTGGAGATCGACGATCAGGGCAGAATCCTCGTCGCGGGAAGCATTAGCAACTATCCTTCCGCAAATTTCGCGGTCACCCGTTATACATCGGCGGGATTGCCGGACAAATCCTTCGGAGATGACGGAAAGGTCATCATTGAGGTGGTGGAGGGAGTCTACGTGAACGGCCTGCTGCTGCAGCCGGACGGCAAGATCGTGGTCAGTGGCTTGCGACGCGGGGAAGGCATGAGTCAGGTCGTCCTCTTCAGGCTGAGGAAAAACGGCTCCCTTGATCCCGGCTTTGGCAAGGCGGGGCAGGCCGAGGCCCGCTTTTTTTCCACCGGCACCATTGGCCTGCTCAGTACCGGAAATTCCGCGCTTCAGGAAGATGGTAAGATCGTTGTCACCGCTTCCGCCAACAACGGGATGCTCCTGCGCTTCAATACTGACGGGACCTTGGACCGATCCTTCGGTGACGCGGGAATTTCCCGGGATAAGAAGGTTCGCTTTTACCAGCACGTCGCGATCCGTCCGAATGGGGACATCGTGGTCGCCGCCACCCAGCCTCTCGGCGGATATCCCAAAGCCGTCTGGGTGCGATACCGTCCTTCCGATGGCAGCTATCTCCACAGGGATGCCACCGATGCCGGCAAGATCGATTCGGGTTCCTCCATGGCCCTCGACGATCAAGGTAAAATGCTGATCGCCGGTGGAATCAGCGTCGAGGATGAATATGACCGTGGATTCGGCCTATCCCGGCTTCAAAAGGACGGGACCCTCGATCCCGGATTTGGAACCGGGGGCGAGACGAGCACCAGCTTTGGCGACTTCACTCACGGCGCCTCCGTTGTCGCCGTCCAGCGCGATGGAAAGATCCTCGAGGCCAGCTCCTATGACACAAATTTGGGCGTCGGCACCTTCCTGCTTGCCAGGTATGAGGGAGGCAGCACCCAGGCCGACCTGCGCTTCGGTTCGGCCCCTTCCGCCCACCGGGGAAACGACAGCTATGGCAACCAGGCCACCCGGACCGCCTTGGACACCAGGGGGCCAAAAACAATTTATCTTTCCCTGCAGAACGATGGGACCGCCAACGACAACTTCACCTTGCAGGGGAGCGGCGGAGCAAAGCCACTCACGGTGCGGTATCTGCAGGGAAAAAAAGATGTGACCGGAGCGATCGTCGCTGGCACCTACCGGACCGCATCGCTCCTCCCCGGCGGGATTCATCAGCTCAAGCTCGAAATTTCATGCTCCCGCGCTGAATTCGATCCCCGGACCTTGGAAATCCGGGCGGTTTCAGAAAATAACCCGGCAGGAAAAGATCAAATTTCAATCGAGGCAATCAGCAGTAGCCGCGATCCGGGGTAAGTCTTACGACCACAACCCCCGCCCCATTCCGCTTGCCCTCCCCCGGGTGTTGCCTAGCATCCGGCCCCGGCCCCGACGCCGGTTCAGCCGACCCATGAATCGCATTTTCGTCGAAAAAAAGCCCGGCCACACGGCCGAGGCCAAACACCTGCTCCACGACCTCCGGGAATCCCTCGGACTTCCCAGCCTGCAAGGCCTGAGCGTGGTCCAACGCTATGACGTGGACGGCCTCAGCGACACGGAATTCGATTCTGCTGTCCGCCTGATCCTGTCCGAACCCCAGGTGGACGACATTTCGGAATTTCTCTCCCACGGCGACCTCGAAACCGCCTTCGCCGTGGAATTCCTTCCCGGCCAATTCGACCAGCGCGCGGATTCCGCCGCCCAGTGCGTGCAGATTCTCACCGGCAAGGACCGGCCACTGGTCGCATCCGCGAAAGTCATCGTCCTCAAGGGCACGCTTTCCGCGGAAGAAATCGCCGCAGTGAAATCCTATGTCATCAATGCCGTGGATTCCCACGAGGCGTCGATGGACATCCCCGCGACGCTCCAGCCGAACATCCACGAACCGGCCGATGTCCCGGACCTCACCGGATTCACCACCGAGTCCCCCGCCCAACTCACTGCCCGCCGTTCCGCCCTCGGCCTCGCAATGTCGGACGCGGACTTCATCTTTTGCCAGGCCTATTTCCGCGATGAGGAAAAGCGCGACCCCAGCCTCACGGAGATCCGCATGCTGGACACTTATTGGTCCGACCACTGCCGCCACACCACTTTCCTAACAAAGATCGAGAACGTCACCTTCGGCGAGAATACGGAACCGGTGCAACGCGCCTGGGAATCCTACCTCGCCACCCGCAAGGCCCTCGGCCGCGAGGACAAGCCAGTCACGCTGATGGACATCGCCCTCATCGGAATGCGCGAGCTCAAGGCATCCGGCGAACTGGATAACTTGGAAGTCTCCGAGGAAGTGAACGCCGCTTCCATTGTCGTGCCCGTTTCCATCGACGGAGCGCCAGAGGAAGAGTGGCTGGTGATGTTCAAAAACGAGACGCACAATCACCCGACGGAGATCGAGCCCTTCGGTGGTGCAGCCACCTGTCTCGGTGGATGCATCCGCGATCCCCTTTCCGGCCGTTCCTACGTCTATCAGGCCATGCGCGTGACCGGTGCGGGCAATCCACTCACGCCCTTCTCGGAAACTCTTCCCGGCAAGCTGCCGCAGAAGAAAATCTGCCAGGTCGCCGCGCACGGATATTCCTCTTATGGCAACCAGATCGGCCTCGCCACCGGCCAGGTCGCGGAAGTCTATCACCCCGGCTATGTTGCCAAGCGCCTTGAAATCGGTGCAGTGGTGGCAGCCGCCCCGCGGTCGCAGGTCTTCCGTGGCACGCCTGCTCCCGGCGATGTGATCCTGCTCATCGGTGGTCGCACCGGCCGCGATGGTGTGGGCGGTGCCACCGGTTCCTCCAAGGAACACACCGACACCGCGCTCGAAAATTCCGCGGAGGTCCAGAAAGGTGATGCCCCCACCGAGCGCAAGATCCAGCGCCTGTTCCGTAACCCGGAACTCACGACGAAGATCAAAATCTGCAACGACTTCGGCGCCGGCGGTGTCTCCGTCGCCATTGGTGAGATCGCGCCTTCGCTCGAAATCAATCTCGATGCCGTCCCCAAGAAATACAACGGCCTCGATGGCACTGAACTCGCCATCTCGGAGTCTCAGGAGCGTATGGCCGTTTGCGTCGATCCGCAATGGATCAGCTATTTCATCACCGAGTCAGACAAGGAAAACCTCGAGTGCGTCCACGTCGCCAACGTCACGGACAGCGGCCGTCTCATCATGACCTGGCGCGGCAAGACCATTGTTAACCTCTCCCGCGCCTTTCTCGATACCAATGGCGTCCAGCAAACCGCCGACATTCAAGTGACCGGACCCGAAGGCGGCTTCCCGGCACGGCTAAAGGATGACATGAATGCACGTAATCTCATGGCGGACCTCAACCATTGTTCCCAACAGGGGTTGGGCGAACGTTTTGACGGCTCTGTCGGTGCAGGAACGGTCCTTTGGCCCTTTGGTGGCAAGACTCAATTTACCCCCCCGGACGCGATGGTCGCCAAGCTACCGCTCTTGGAAGGCAATACCGATTCCTGTACCTATATGAGCTGGGGATTCAACCCCCATCTCTCCTCCTGGTCTCCCTTCCACGGCGCGGTCTACGCGGTCACTGAATCGGTCTGCAAAGCGGTCTCCGCCGGTGCCCGGCTCATGGACATCCGGCTCACGCTGCAGGAGTATTTCCCGAAATTGGACAACGATCCCTCACGCTGGGGTCTGCCTTTCGCCGCGCTGTTAGGGGCTTGGCATGCCCAGCACGGATTGCGTCTCGCTGCCATCGGCGGCAAGGACTCGATGTCCGGCTCCTTCAACGATCTCGATGTTCCTCCCACCTTGGTTTCTTTCGCATTGGCTCCCGGCATGGCCGGTCTCGCCCTTTCGCCGGAATTCAAGGAGGTGGGTAGCACCCTCTCCCTCGTGAGTGTGCCGCGCGACCCCGACCAGCTCCCCGACTTTGTCAAACTCCGGGAAATTTCCGCGATCCTACACGAGCTGAACTCGTCTGGAAAATTGCTCTCCATGAAATCACTGGGCTCTGGCGGAGTGATGCATGGCATCTGCACGAGTGCCTTTGGCAACTGGATAGGCGCGAAGGTCGAATCAGGTCTGGATCTTTACGCGGAACGTTATGGCAGCTTCCTCATTGAACACCGCGATGCATTGCCAGCTTCACTTGGAGCGGAACGCATCGGATCCACCACTGGTGATCAAACGATCACCGATCACAAGGAAAGCTACTCGATCGGCCTTCTCATGGATGATTGGTACGACACCTTGGGATTGACGGTCTATCCGACGATTCCCGATGGAGGCGTGGGCGGATGGGAACCGGGCGAAAACGAAGGTCGTGTCGAACCGCTTGCCAAAAAGTCCATCGCCCGCCGCGCGTCCCTTCCAAAAACCGCTCGCCCCAAGGTTCTTATTCCCGCTTTTCCCGGCACGAACAGCGAATATGACTCCGCGAAGGTTTTCCGCGAGGCAGGAGGTGATCCGGAGATCCTCGTCTTCCGCAACCTGACCTCGCGTCATATCGAGGAATCATTGGAAGCTCTGGCTGCAACTATTCGCTCGTCTGAAATCCTCATGTTCCCCGGCGGCTTCAGCGCGGGAGATGAACCCGACGGCTCGGCCAAGTTCATTGCCACCATCATCCGCAGCCCGCGTGTGGCGGATGCGATCATGGACCTTATCAAGAATCGCGATGGCCTCGTGCTGGGAATCTGCAACGGGTTCCAGGCCCTTATCAAAACCGGGTTGGTTCCCTATGGCGAAATCCGCGATGCGCAACCGGAGGCCCCTACACTCACTTTCAACAATATTGGCCGCCATATCTCAAAGTATGTCACCACCCGTATTGCCAACACGACTTCGCCGTGGATGGCAGGAATGACCGTCGGAGATTTGCACACGATTCCGGTTTCCCACGGGGAAGGAAAGTTCGTGGCAGCCCAAGAGGTTGTCTCTGAGCTCATCACCCGGGGACAGATTGCGACCCAATACGCCGATCGGGATGGCAAACCCTCGATGCATTGCGAGCATAACCCGAACGGCTCGGTCTTCGCCATTGAGGGCATCACCAGTCCCTGCGGACGCGTCTTCGGCAAGATGGCCCACACCGAGCGCACCCGCGCCGATCTCGCCAAGAATATCCCCGGCAACAAGGTCCAGCCGATCTTCACCGCGGGCGTTCGCTATTTCGGATAAGATCATTCTCAACGCCACCGCTCCAACCGCGTGCCCGGTTGTCCGCCAGTCGAATCCCGATCACCCGCATCCCCATGAGCATCGCGAGGGTTATCGCACTCCACATTGGCAAAGTCCGCCAGATCGAGTCCTCCGAATCCGGCGGGTGGTGGGACAAGCCCTGGCAAACCGGCTTCTATAAGGAACCCCGGTCCGAACCCCTCTGGCTCGGTTACGAAGGCTTTCGTGGCGATGAACAGGCGGACCGCAGGTACCACGGCGGCCCCGAGAAGGCCGTCTGCGTCTACCCCTCCGAGCACTATCCCTACTGGTGCGAAACCCTCGGCATCGCCGATCTCCCCCACGGTGCCTTCGGAGAAAACCTGACCCTGCAAGGACTTCTCGAAACCACGGTATGCATCGGCGACCGCTTTTCCCTCGGCGAGGCGGAAATCCAGATCTCCCAACCCCGCCAACCCTGCTGGAAGCTCGCCCGCCGCTGGCACGTGAAGGATCTCACCGCTCGTGTCGAGCAAACAGGCTTCACCGGCTTCTACTTCCGCGTCCTCCGCCACGGCCAGGTCGGAACCGGTGACACCCTCACCCTTTTGGATAGACCATTCCCCCTATGGACCATCGAACGTTGCAACCAGGTCATGCACCACCCGGAGGACGACGCCGAATCCGCAGCCTCCCTCGCCTCTTGCCCTCTCCTCTCCAGCAGTTGGAAAGACGCTCTTTGGCTCCGCTCCGGAAAAAAATCCGCGGCCTCATCCAATCTCCGGACCCAAGAACCTGATTGAGAGACAACACACGGCCGCAGGCACGTCACAAAATCGATCCCGGCCCGTAGGCCGCCGCTTGCGGACTAGCCGCCTCGATCTCCCTGACCGCCTTGGCAAAGGTCTCCACCTGCGCCCGCGCGGCGCCGGACTCTTGGTCGCCCTTGGCGAGAATGCCATCCAGCACTTCCTTGGAAAGCCCCAGCCTCGCGTCGCCCGCCAGGCGGTCGATCAAATCATTCCGATCGATCATGCCCTGGCGCAGGTCATTCACCGTCGCCACCGCATGCTCCTTGATCGCCTTGTGTGCCGTCTCGCGGCCCACGCCCGCCTTCACTGCCTCCATCATGATCGTTGTCGTCATCAGGAATGGCAAATAGTGCGAAGTCTCGGCGGCAATCATCGCATCATACGCATCCATCTGGTCCAACACTGTTAGGAAAGTCTCGAACAGGCCGTCGATCGTATAAAACGCATCCGGCAACATCACCCGGCGCACCACGGAGCACGACACGTCGCCCTCATTCCACTGGTCGCCTGCCAGCCCCGCGGCCATCGCGAGATAACCTTTCAAGATCACGTGGAAACCGTTCACCCGCTCGCAGGAACGCGAATTCATCTTGTGCGGCATCGCGCTGGAACCCGTCTGCCCCGGCGCGAATCCCTCGCTGGCCGTTTCATGCCCCGCCATCAGCCGCAGCGTTTTACAAAACGAGGACGGCCCCGAGGCCAGGTCCGTTAAGGCCGCCACCACGCGGAAATCGAGCGAGCGCGGATACACCTGCCCCACGTTCACCCACACCGCCGGCATGCCCAGGTGCGCCACCACCCGCTTCTCCAGCTCCGCCACCTTGGCGGCATCTCCTTCAAACAGCGAAAGCTGGTCCATTTGCGTGCCCACGGCTCCTTTCAGTCCGCGCACCGCGTAACCCGCGATCACCGCTTCCAGCGCGTGCAACGCTCCCAGCAACTCCTCGCCAAACATCGCGATCCGCTTGCCCAGCGTCGTCGGTTGCGCCGCCACGTTGTGGGTCCGCGCCGTCAAAATCAATTCACCCCACTGCTCCGATCTTTCACGGAACCTCCTCAACGCCGCCACGGTCTTGTCACGGGTGATCAGCAGCGAACGATAAACCTGGAGCTGCTCGACATTCTCAGTCAGGTCGCGGGAGGTCATCCCCTTGTGAACCTGCTCGTGGCCCGCGAGGTCGTTGAATTCCTCGATTCGCGCCTTCACATCGTGCCGCGTCACCTTTTCCCGGGCCATGATGGAGCCGGTGTCCACGCTCTCCTTCACTGCCTCGTAGGCGGAAATCGCCTCGGCCGGCACATCCAGCCCTAGGTCCCGCTGCGCCTTCATCACGGCAATCCAGAACTCACGTTCCAAGACGATCCGTCCTTCGGCGGACCAGATGGCTTGAAGGGCGGGGGACGCGTAGCGTTCGGCGAGGACGTTGGGAATCACGCCGCTGAGCTTGGTGACAGGCCGGGACCGTTTCAAGCGGCACTTCCCCGAATTTTCAGGAAAGCATCAAACGTAAGCTGGGAGCCCCCGGCAGGCGATCAATCCCCTCAGTTTTTCGCTTTTTTCTTCTTTTTGGACTTGGACGTTTTTGCCGCTTCCTCCGTTTCACGGGGAGGCACGTCATCGAAAGCACGGATCTGGAATTTTCCGTTGTCCGGGCTTTGGAAGAAAATCTTGAGGCTACGGCCGCTTCCCGGGTCGGACCACAGTCCGGTCGCGAATTGTTTCCAGGCGTCGTCCTGCTTCATGAAAGCGTGCATCCCTGCCACGCCCCCTTCACGGAGCGGCGGCTTTCCGAGCAGGCGGATTTCATTCGGCTCGAAATCGAAATCCGTCTTCTCCAGCGTCAGCCGGGCCGGCAGATCGCTGATATTGGCGGCGAGGTAGGTGCCTTGCGGAAACGCCTTCTTCGAGTCGTCGAATGCCACGATCTTGCATTTCGCGGTTTCCCCGGCCTTGACCGGGAAAAACACCAGCAGCGCGGAAGTAGCTTTTTCCGGCAAGGTCACCTCACCGATCAACTCGCCTTGGCGGGTGATAGACTCCCGGTCCGCCTTGGTCGTGAAAACAAAGCGGCCGGACGCGGTCTTCACCTTTAGAAATTCGTGGTTGAGATACGTTTTCACCGGGGTAAGCACCGAGGCCTCGGAATCATCTGCCGCTGGATCATGGGCATAAGCTTCCGCAATCTGAAGATCCGGGGTGAAGGCGATCAGGCGCAGGCTGATCTCAACAGGCTTTTCCTTTCCCTTCTCCTTTTCTTTTTCCTGCGCGGGCAGCGGCAGGACCATCGTGGCGGCCAACAGGATTACCGCGGACAACGGCCTTGTGAATGGGTTCATGATTTTTTAGGGGTTTCTCAATAAAACGTCTCCGGAGGCCTCTTGTAAATGAGGATGTCACAATTGTTACACCCCACTCCCCCACCCTAGAACGCGTTAAACACCGGCAAAACCCGACTCGCATTCTGAGGGAAATCTCCGGAAGCCCTCCAGCTTCCGCCCATGGAGTGGCATGTGGGCGGGGCCGCCGGATTCAAACTGCCTACCTATTTCCAATAAGGGCCGCGCTGAAGGATACCTCAACAGCTTGCAGCAACCCGATATGGCGCCTTGCCCCGCACCGCCCGTAACCGCCGTCATTCGGCCTCAAATGTTCGGCTTCTTCGGCAGGCTGGCGGGGTCGTATTCCGCGCTGCTGTATTTGCGGCCACGAAGCGCGTTGGCTGCGGCGTCGTTGCCAAAGGATTCGCTCTTCGCATCCCAAGTCACCTTGCGGCCAAGTTTCATTCCGATCCAGGCCGCGCAGCAGGCCTGGACACTCTTGGCAGCCTGATCCACGGGTGCGATCGGGTCCTTGTTGGCGGCAATGGCCTCCAGCCAATTCCGGTACTGATTGGCGCTGCGTGGCAGACGCCTGGCATCGCTGCCGAGCGGACTGACCAGTTTCGGGTCGCTGGAACGAAGCGCGCTGCCACCTTTCCCAGGGGCGGAGCCGTCGCTGGCGGTGACCTTCACGGCGCCGCGGGCGCAGAAGATCCACCCTTCCTCGCCTTCGAAGCGCAGCCCGTTCTCGAACCGGTTGTCGAGGGTGACCTTCACCTCGTTCGGATACAGCATCTCAACCTGGTAATTTTCGTGCACCGTCCACAGGTCATTCTTCATGAACTGGGCCTTTGCCTCGATGGTGGAGGGGCCGCCGAGTTCCTGGCCCATCGCGAGATGGGCGATGTCGATGTGGTGGGCTCCCCAGTTGGTGATCATCCCGAGCCCGAAGTCCTCGGTGGTGATCCAGCCGGGACGACCGCCGAAATCCGACTGTGGATGCACGCGGCCTTCCATGTAGTCCTGCCGGGGTGCGGGGCCGAGCCAGGTCTCATAGTCGAAACCCGCCGGCACGGGCATGGCCTGCGGCTTTTTCCCGCTCGGTTTGTCCAGGCCGATGCCGATCTGTACGGTCTTCAACTTCCCGACACGCCCGTTGAGAACGGCCTCCACGGCCGTGCGGAAAGCCTTGAAAGGAGACTCCGAGCGCTGCTGCGATCCGGTCTGGAGGATCACTTTCTTCACTTTCACCACATTGCGCAGGGCGATGGACTCCTCGATATTATAAGTCAGCGGCTTCTGGCAGTAGATATGCTTTCCCGCCAGTGCCGCGGAGATGGCCGCGAGACCATGCCAGTGGTCCGGCAAGCTGATGACGATGGCATCGATGGACGGGTCGGCCAACAACTCCTTGTAATCGGAAAACGTCCTGATGGCGACGTTGGACTCTCCCTTCTTCTTGTAGTGCTCCTCGCAACGCCTCTTCGCCTCCGCGACCCGCCTGGGATCCAGGTCACAAACCGCGACGACCCTCGCCAACTTCTCGGACAGCACTCCATCCATGTCCCCCAGCCCCATCCGGCCACAGCCGAGTTGGGCGACCTGGATCCTTTTGTTAGGCGAGTTCTGGGCAAAAAGGGAGCCTGAAAAAACGTGGGGAAGGAT
>CAXTTX010000147.1:0-11452 GCA_964247045.1 uncultured Verrucomicrobiales bacterium
AGGCGAGCGAAGCAACATCCCGATGTGCTCCGGTCGCCCAGCCATGAAAGTCACCGGACGCCGCACCGACAACCAGCCAGGAGCGGTGCGGACATCCGTTGTATCCACAGGGCGGTGTGCTGTCCCGAGCGCTCCGTCCTGTTTATGGGGAAAATTTTGCAGTGGCCGCGCCGACAACCAGCCAGGAGCGGCGCGGACCACTGTTTCAAAAAGCGCGGAAAGCTCTGTCCCGAGAGACTTCCTGCGCCCAGCCAATGAAAGGGGCAACAGACGCCGCACCGACAACCAGCCAGGAGCGGTGCGGCAATCTGTTTTATCCACAGGGCGGTGTGCTGTCCCGAGCGCTCCGTCCTGTTGTTCCACTTGCGGCCGGCGTGCTGTCCCGAGCGTGCCGTCCACTTGATCGTGGGGAAAATTTTGCAGTGGCCGCGCCGACAACCAGCCAGGAGCGGCGCGGACCACTGTTTCAAAAAGCGCGGAAAGCTCTGTCCCGAGAGACTTCCTGCGCCCAGCCAATGAAAGGGTCAACAGACGCCGCACCGACAACCAGCCAGGAGCGGTGCGGCAATCCGTTTTGAACGACGACGCGGTGTGCTGTCCCGAGCGCTCCGTGTCGTCTGAAAAGAGTCCCAATCCCAGCCCTCGCGCGAGAACGCCCGGGGTGACGGTCGCCTTTTGGACCGCGGCAAGTGCCAGGATTGGTGGGGTGAACAACATTGCTGTTGTTGGGTGTGGTGTGGGTGAGAGTGATTAGAAAAGACCCAGATCGTCCTCGGCCTCTTCGCCGGTTTCGATCGCCAGGTATTTGTCGAAATTTGTTTTGCTCCAGATCTCGAAGTGGATGCCGCGGCCGGCGAGGATCACGTCGGAATCGGCGGAGATCTCCGCCTGCTCGCTGAGGTCCTTGGGGACGAGCAGCTTGCCTTGTTCATTGAGGGTCGCCTCGCGGCAGAGCATCGCGAGTTTTCCCAGGAGCCGGTTTTTCTCGACCGGCGTTTTGTCGCTGGAGCGGACGAGTTCCACCTTCTCGGCGTAAGCTTCCTGGCTCAGGGCCTTCACCATCGGCATGCCGTGTTCCTTGGAGAACATGAGGAACAGCGGGGCGCCCGCCTCCGGACGCCACGACGCCAAAACGGAAACCCGGAACTTCGGGTCCATTTTATAAGGGTGGAAACCCTTGTAACGTTGGTTGGTCGTAGACACTGGAGGGCACTGACAGGTGTGTCAGCGCGATCAAAGTACACTGAAATACACCGGGGCTTCAAGATTTATTTGGGAGTTTTTTAATTTACACCTAAATCGTTAATAATTAATAGATTGAATGATCTAACGGATTCATTTATTTAAAATTTATCCGGCCAAATCGGCAGAATCCGAAGACCAATTCCTCAGAAATCCCGAAATTTTTAGCCATTTTCCGGCCAAGTGTACCCAGATTCCAAATTTTTGAGTAAAGTGTACTTGGAAACGGCTTCGCGACCAAAGTGTACTTCGATAGCGTCCGAAGGAGCTTTCATGATGAGTCCATCAATGGCCGCCGCCCTCCCCTTTGAAGTCCGTTCGAAGCTGCTCCGCCTTCAGGATCGCTACGAGGAGGAGTCGGAATTACTGCGGGAGGCCGGAGAAGCGGGAGCCCGGAGCGCCTATCTGGAGGAAAGGGCCGCGTGGCACGCGCTGCCGCTCTTCGACCGGCTAGTCCCCCGCCCCCCGCTGATCCTGCCGAAGGAGGAAAACTCGGCCCCCTCCCCTGCCACGCTGGCGCAGCTTTGCTTTGTCACGGCGCTGGGCAGCGATTTCCCGTATTTCCAAGTGGGCATCGAGCTCATCGAGTCGCTCCGCCACTCCCCGTCCTACCAGGATGTCCCGTTTTGCATCCTGGATTGCGGCCTGACCGAGGAGAGCAAGCAGGAGCTGATGACGCGTTTTGGCAACCTGACGATCAAGGATCCGGGTTTCGACTTGGAAATCGAGGTTTCCGGGACGGATTTCAACGGCACGCCACGCTCGGAGGCCGGCATGAAAGGGTGCCTCGCCCGACCATTCATCCCCAGGCATTTCCCGGGCTACCGCTACTATGTGTGGTTCGACACGGACGTATGGGTCCATGACGAGCGCTCGCTTGACCTATTCATCACCTCGGCCGAGAGGACCGGCGTGGGCTCGGTGGTCACGCCCAACGGGCTGGAAGGGGCGAAATTCGACGGAAGTTGGTGGCACCGGATGGCTGTACAGCATTCGCTGGTTCCCCCGGCTTTTGTCGAAACCCTGCTGCCCTCCCGCACGATCAGCGCGGGCACGTTTTGTATCGACGCGCACACCGGATTCTTCGACCGCTGGGCGGAAGCGATGACGGAGGCCGTGGCCCTCTGCGGCGAGGCCTGGGGGCCGGATGAACTGACGTATATGTACACGCGGCAGCGCTATTTCCCGGAAACCCCGGTGCTGGAGTTCCGCCACAACTTCGCGCCCACGACCCATGGCCTCCCCATTTACCACGAGGGGTGCCTGCTGGCGCCCTATTCCGCGGAACCGGCGGGCATCATCCACTTTTGCGGGATGAAGAAAGACATCTGGTTCGCCCCGCTGATCGAGTCCAGCGAACCGGTGAACGTCCGCCACAACAAATCCGGCAAGGGCCGGCGGGCGATGCACTCCATCCACTTCCGGGTCTGGCCGTGGCAGGACAAGCCCGCGCTGCGGCTGGAACTCGCTGCTTTGAAGAATGACCACGCGATCGCGTGGGAGCTCAGGGAGGCGATCCGGCTTGTCATTGATTAGGCTTTGTTAAATAGTCTCGGGTCGTGAGCTGGTTGAGACGATGGTTGGCGATGGCGCTGGGGCTGGGATTTCTGGCCCTGTCCGCGAACGCGCAATCGATCGACACACAGCCCGTTGATGAGTCGATGTCCGCGGCGCCGGACACGGGAATCGTGGACGAGGCGAAGATCCTGTCCCGCGATTCGGAGGCCTACAAAAACATCGTCGCCCGCCTGCGCGAGCTGCGGGAGAAACGGGGTTACAAGATCTATCTGGTGGTCGAGCCGGTGCTGATCGCGAGCACGCCGCCGGACCTTGCCGCGCAGCTCCGGGACAAATGGCTGCCGGAAGGTGACGGCCTGGTGATCGTCTTCGAGTCGGACAGCCGCAGTATCGGCATCAGCCAGGATCTGATAGGACACCCCGACCAGGCGGAACGGGGGGACAACGTGCCTGCTTTCGAAACCTCCGCGGCGATCTCGCGGACGACCTCTGCGATAGATCCCAAGCTGGCTCCCGAGCCGTTCCTGGATGCCATGGTGACGAGACTCACCACGGAATTTGAAAATTATTTCAAGACCCGCGAGGAACCGCCGCCGAAAGGACGCGGGTTGAAATTGACCCTGCTGATCGTCGGGGGGATCTCGCTGTTAGGCCTCGTGGCGATCGCGCTGGGAGGGTTGATCCGGCATTCGAGCATGACGGTGGCGCGACGTTTCCGCTTCCCTCTGGTGAACCGGCCGGAACGGCTGGGCGCGCCGTGCGGAGCGAGCGTGACGTCGCGGAGGTTCTCGCCGCCGATGGGGTAGTTAGAAGGAAAGTTCAACCGCAAACCGCGCGGCAGCGCGTGAGGAGGGCAATGGAAGCGAAGCGGACATGGAGGGCCTAACTGACTTCAAATCCGCCCTCAAACATTCTTATCCTCCTCGTGCGACGCAACCCACGGGTACCTCGATGATCCGGGGGAAAACATCGCTGCAAATCCTCATCAACGCCTCCCCTGCCAACGACAGGAATGTCGTTGCTCCTTACGCGCTGTCGCGCGGGTGACAAGGCAACCCGGTTCCTGCCTATCAGAAAACGCTCCGCACCAGACCGCCATCCACCCGGAGCGCCGCACCATTGATGCCGGAAGCCAGCGGACTGCTGACAAAGGTCACAAAGTCAGCGATCTCCTTGGGATTGAGCAGGCGCTCAATGAGGGAGGTCGGCCGGTTTTCCTGAATGAAACGCTTGCCCGCTTCCTCCACCGAAAGGCCGGGGAAGATGTCCTGCACGAACTTCGCCACACCTTCGGTCAGCGTGGAGCCGGGCATGACGGTGTTGACAGTGACGGCAGTGCCCTTGGTCAATTCCGCGAGACTGCGGGAGATGGAGAGCTGCATCGTCTTTGTGGCCGCATAGTGGGGCATCTCGGGCGAAGGACTCACCCCTGATTCACTGGAAATGAAAATGACCCTGCCCGTCTTCTTCTCCAACATGCCCTTCAGATAATGCCGCGCGAGCCGCACGCCGCTCATGATGTTGGTTTCAAAAATGCGGAACCAATCCTCATCGGTCTCATCGAAAAAACCGACGGCCTCATAGATCCCGAGGTTGTTGACGAGGATGTCGACCGACGAAAATCTCGCGATGGTCTCCTCCGTTCCGGCGGCGTTGCCATTGTCGCTGGCAAGGGCCTCCAATTTCGCATCCGGGAAATCCTTGCGGATCGCGGCAATGCCGGCGTCCACGCTGGCTTGGGAACGGCCGTTGATGATGACGCGCGCGCCCTCCGCGGCGAGCGAACGGGCGATTTCCAAGCCGATGCCCCCGGACGAGGCGGTCACCAGCGCGAGTTTGTCACTGAGTTGAAGTTCCATGGTTGCCGGGAACTTCGCCGGGACCGGCGGAAATCAAAACGGAATATCGTCGTCGAAATCGTTTTCGTTCCGCAGTTCGTCCTTCGGGGGTTCCGCATTGGCTGCGGGGCGGGAAGGCGCCTGACCGGAACGCGGCGGCGGTGAGGACGATTTTTCCGCGCCATCGGCGGGCTGGACCTTCCAGCAGGAGAGGTTCACGTAATACTTGCCGTTGTATTCGTTGCCGCGGATGTCGAAGTTCACCTGGACGTCCTGATCGGGGTGGAAATCATCCAGCAAGGCGCACTTGTCCTTCACGACCTCGAATTTGATATCCTGGGGAAACTTCCCCTCGGTGGTCACCACGAACTCGCGCTTGGCGAACCCGCTGGCGAAGGTCTGCGTGTCAAAGATGGCTTTGATTTTCCCGGTGGCCTCGTACATGGCCACGAATCTTGCGAATGACGGCAGGATGTCAATCGTTCCGGCCAAAACCGGCGTGCTTCAGCGGATGGTTACCGGCATGTCCTTTTGTACCAACGTGTAAAATGTGGCGGCGTCCCAATTCGAAAGGCGGATGCAGCCGTGGCTACCTGCCCGTCCGATGGTGTCCGGCGTCGTTGTCCCGTGAATCCCGACGCCGGGACGGTTCAAGCCCGTCCACAACAGGCCTACCGGGCTGTTAGGTCCGGGTGGCAAATTATGAAAATCCCCCGTGCGCTCGCCCCGGTCCAGCACGCCCTCGTCGTGGCGATACCACGGCCAAGGCACCGCCCCGACGACCCGGAGCTCCCCGGGCAAGGCCGGATGCGCGCTGGAACCGGGAGTGATCGGAAACGCGGCGATGGTCCGCTCTCCCTCGAGCACCTGGAGCATCCGGTATTTCGTATCCACGATCACCTTGCGCTTCGCCGCGACCCCGGTCCGAGGCGGCGGGTAGGCGGAAGGAAACACATCCACCCGTAGCGGCTTAGCGATGTCAGGCACCGTCAGGTCACCACCTGGCCCGAGGGAGTTGATATCCTTTCCCGGGTTCAGGGAACGCAGGAATTTCTGCGTGGTGTGGAAGCGCTCCGAGAGCAGCTCAATCAGGCTGGTGTAAGGAAGTTTCTCCTGCTTCGCGAGGGCGGCAGGCCCATCTGCCATGGTTCCGATCCTGCCGACGTCGTCCGCTGTCACGGTGTAAGTGGTATAGGGCTGGATATCGTTCACGTCCGGCTGCCAATCCGGGGCGAGCCCGTTCGCCTGCCGGTACTGGTCGAGGGCCTTGCTGGTGAATTCACCAACGCGCCCATCCACCACCCCGGGACCGAAGTTCTTCGAATCGAGGAAAATCTGCAACCGGACGGTAGGATCGACCGATTGCGTTGGCACCAATGCTCCGGGCTTGGATTTGAGAGGAGCACAAGCGTTCGTCAAAAGGACACACGTCCCGGCCACAGCGGGAAAGAGGTGGGATTTCAGACCGAAATTCATGAAAATATTACCACCCCGAAAGCACGATCTTTCCAATCGCCTTGCCGCTTTCCAGGATGCGGTGGGCGGAAAGGACGTGGGCGGCGTTGATCGGCGAAAACGCCTGGTGAAGCGTGCTGCGGACCGCGCCGGTATCCACGAGATCCGCGAGTTGGTTGAGAATCGAACCCTGCTCGCCCATGTCCGGCGTTTGATACATGGAACGGGTGAACATGAACTCCCAGGTGAAGGCCACGCTCTTGCTCTTCAGCAGGCCGAGGCTGATGGGCGCGGAGTTCTCGACGATGCAAACGATGTGCCCCAGAGGGCGGATCAGCTCGGACATGACCTCCCAGTAGGCATCGGTGTTGGTGAAGTTCGCGATGAAATCGACCTGCGGAAAACCGGCGGCGGCAAGTTGTGATCCCAAGGGCTGGTGGTGGTTCACCACGTGGTCCGCGCCCAGGTTCGCGCACCAGTTCGCGGTCTCCGGCCGTGAGGCGGTGGCAATCACGCGGAGACCCGCGAGTTTCCCCAACTGGATGGCAATCGATCCCACGCCACCCGCGCCGCCAATGATGAGCAGACTCTTGCCCCGGAACCTGCCGCGGCGGTCGATGCCCATGTGCTCGTAGATCGCCTCCCAGGCGGTGATCGCGGTGAGTGGCAGGGCGGCGGCTTCCTCGAAGGTCAGCGAGGCGGGCTTGCGGCCAACGAGGCGCTCATCCACGACCTGGTACTCCGAGTTGCAGCCGGGACGGGTGATGTCACCCGAGTAGTAAACCTCATCTCCCGGGCGGAAATTCGCCACTTCCGGGCCAACGCCCACGACCACTCCGGCGGCGTCCCAGCCGAGGACACGCGGGGTGGCCTCGACGTTGTCTTTCGGTGCCCGCACCTTCGTATCCACCGGGTTGACGGAAATCGCCTCCACCCGGACGAGGATGTCGCGATCCCCCGGAACGGGAACGGGCAACTCGGTGTCGAAGAGGGCATGTGGATCGGACGCGGGGAGGTAGCGGGTGAGGGCAACGGCTTTCACTTCCCCATTCCACCATGATTTCGTCCTTTGTAAAATCGATTGATCAATTTGAACGGGTGGCAGCCGTGATGAACTCCACCGCGGGCGCGGGGTCATGGGGCGAAAGCGGATAGTGGCCCGTGCCCTCCTGGATCTGGACGATGATATCGCCACCCAGTTCCTTGTAACGTTTCTCCGCGACGCGGGTCTGGCTTTCCAAGGCCGGGTCCAGCGAGCCACAGACATGATAGAGCAGGACACGGGCCCTCGCGAGGGGTGCGAGGTTTTCCAAAAGGGGCTTCCCGGACAGGAACGCGGTGAGGACCGGATTCTCCGCATAAACGCAGGAAACATGGTCCGGGTTCTCGACCGCCCAGGCATAAGCCTCGCCGGCGGCGCGTCCCGCGCCCTCCATGACCGGCTTACTTGAAAAGCCGTGGCTCACGAAGTGCTGATAGACCGCGTTCCAGTGCTGGAGGTCCGGCCCGTCCTTGTTGTAGGAGACCGGGCCGGTGACGATGTGGTAGCCCTTCGCCAGCAGGGCGAGATCCACCGTCGAATCACGATCCGCGAAACCCACCCGGAACACCCAGGGATTTCCCGCCGCCGCTTGAACAGGGGAGATAACGTTCACCAAGCCCTCGACTCCCGCGAGTTCGAAGGAATAGCGGTCATAACATTCCGTGAAAAGCGATCCCCGCAAGGTAAGCCAGGTACCCTCGCCCGCCGCTTCGCGGTAGAGGCTCACGGGAGAATAAAAGCTCGTGCGGGTGCTCTTCCCGCTCACAAAGGAGGGCGTCGGGATGGCACGCGGCTGGACACTTTGCTCGATAAAATCCGCGATCGGCTTCGGATCGCGCAAGCTGTGCGGGTGATGGGCCGCACCGTCCTTGATGATCACCGAAATACGTCCGCCAAGCTGCTGATAGGAATTTTCAATCACCGAGGAAAACCTTCCCAACAAGGGGTCGATGCTTCCGCAGACATGGAGCAGCGGCACATCGTTGGCAGCCAGCCCGGCGAGGCCGGACAACATCTCCACATTGCCACCGGGGTTGTCCGCATAAATGCAGGCAACCTTTTCCGGATTTCTCACCGCCCAGGTGTAGGAGTATTCGCCGCCCCGGCTCATGCCGATGAAAGCGGGCTTGGACGACAGGCCGTGCTGTTTAGTTAGAAAATCATACCACGCGTCCCATTCCTTGCCCGGCTTCAATCCGGCATTCGCGGAGACATAGGCGATGTGGAATCCGCGCTTCAGCAGTTCGATTTCCGTCTGCGGCTGGTGATCCCAGTAGCATCCCTGCCACGACCAGGGATTTCCCGGAGCGCCCTTCGCCGGCACCACCACCACACAACGCCGCTTGCCCTTTTCCGGATCGCGCACGGCGAAGTTCTCCCCCTCGGGAGCTTTGAACGGAACGATTTCCAGCGTGGTCTCGTCCATCAGGTAGTCGTATCTCGCGAAGCCCTCGTGCCACACCGTGGGCGTCCCTTCAAAACCCGCTGCCCGCTGGAGGAATGGCCCCGCAAAGAGAATGAGGAGCACGGAAAGGATCAGGCGGGCCGCCTTCGGGAGGGTGGGTTTCGTCGGCTTCATACGGGTTCCCCGGTGATTTTATCACGGGAAGAAGCCGCCCCGGAAGGGCCATGAACGCCCATTTGCGGGGACAGGATCGACCCGCACCGGACATGCAGGTGCGGAGGCCGATGATCCCCTGCGGGAAAGGTCAGACGCCGACCCGAAGAGTCCGGGGAAAACGATTGGAACTCGAAACCCGCGAGTGCGCACAGACTCTATTGCGAGCCAGTCCCAACAAGACGTCTGAGCAGGCTTTACTTTCCCTGCGTGATCGCGCCGGGGGGTGGCACGACCACCCGGTTGCGGTTTTTACGGACCGGCAGGTGATGCGGAAGCACTGCGGAGAAAAGATGAACCAGGGGATACGCTGCCAAGGCCATCAGCGTGCCTAGGGCAATGAAACCAACGATGAAATTGCTCATCGAAACCATGCCGACACCCGGCAGGTCGATGTGGGCCTTCGCGAAAAAGTGGGGGATTGGAAGGGAAAAGAAGTCGATCAGCCACTGGCCCAGCTTGATCTGTGCGAGCCAAAACGGTACATTCGTGAAGGGGTTGCTGATGAAACAGGCGGCGACCGCGAAAGGAACATTCCCCCTGACGCGCATCGCGAGGATCGCCGCGAAGATCGACTGGGGAATCAGCGGTATCATCGAGAAAAACAGCCCGATCGCCAGTCCGGAGGCCACCGTGTCCCGGCAGGGAATCCACAAGCTCCGGTGGAACAAGGGCTTGGAGATCTTTTGCCACCATGGGCGGTGCCGCAGCTTCCGGTGCCGCAAGGCACGGAACGCCCGGCGAACCATTCTGAGATAGTGGACTTTCATGAACGCGGAAACATCTGAGCCGACCATCCTCCACCGGCCCCCTCAAATCAACTGCAAATGCCTTGCGTGACAGCCTTGCCTTCCCCAGCGTCGCTCAAATTTCACCATGCATCCTTGGCAAGCATTCGTCCTGGGCGTGATCGAGGGGATCACCGAATATCTTCCCGTCAGCTCCACCGGCCATTTGATTGTCGCGCAGAGGCTGATGGGCATCGGAACCGGCGGACCGGAGGCGAAGGCCGCGGCGGACGCCTTCGCGGTCTGCATCCAGGGCGGCGCCATCCTGGCGGTGCTGGGGCTCTATTCGAAACGCGTGATCCAGATGATCCAGGGCGTGCTGGGGAAAAACCCGGAAGGCCTGCGGCTCGCGATCAACATTGTCGCCGGATTCATCCCCGCGATGGTGCTGGGAGTGGTGCTCAACCACTGGATCAAGGATCACCTTTTCGGCATGTGGCCGGTCATCGCCGCTTGGATCGCGGGCGGCATCGCCATCCTGGCGACGGCATGGTGGAGCAAGCGCCGCGGCACCGTGAACGGCGGCAAGGAACTGTTCGACATGACCTGGCAAATGGCGGTCATCATTGGCCTTCTCCAGTGCGTGGCGATGTGGCCGGGAACCAGCCGCAGCCTGATGACGATCTGCGGCGGCCTGCTCGTCGGCCTGACGATACGCGCGGCGGTGGAGTATTCATTTTTGTTAGGCGTGCTGACGCTGTCCGCGGCAACCGCCAAGGACGCCATCGACAAGGTTGATGGCCTGCCGCCCTACGATCATCTTTTCGGCGGCACCAAGCTGATGTATCATGAATACGGCGCCCTGCCGATGGCCGTCGGCATCATCGCGGCGGCGGTTTCCGCAGCCCTGGCGGTGAAGTGGCTGGTTTCCTACTTGCAAAGCCACGGACTGTCCGTTTTCGGCTGGTACCGCATCGCCCTTGGCGTGGTGATCGCCGGCCTGATCTACAGCGGGACGATCAGCGCGGGCTGATCAGCCCGTGCCCGATCATGCTGCCGGGATCGACCGGGCGTCTGAAAGGGCGGCATGGCGATCTTCCGTTCACGGAGGCGTGGCCGTCCTGGTCTCCCGATATTCAACGGCGACTCCCAGAACACGTGTTTCCCGTTTGAAAAAACGCAGTCCCCGCGAATGGCTCACCAGGAGGGATCCGTCCGTTTTCCAGGAAACCGTGGCCTCGCCTTGATCCGCGATGAAAACGTTTCCGCCTTCATCCCGCAGTTGCGCCTGGAACCTTAGAATGGAGGCCTGCGTGTTCACCCCGGTGGTGGCCCCGCAATTTCTCATGAAGCGGATGACTTTTGATTTCCCATCGGGCGAAATCAGATCTTGCCGTATCTCATTTTCACATTCCGGCCCGCCACACCCCGTGGCCAAGGTAGCAACCAGACAGATGGCAAGCCATGAACGACGCATCGATCTAACAAAGCCGGATCATGTCCTTGATGAACTGGCCCCATAGAAAGAACAGGCCCCGGTTCGAATAACGGAAATGGCCGTCACCGGTGAGCCGGATGATCCCGGCGGACAGATTGTGGTCCACCTGCGTGCGCATTTCCTTCTCGATGGAATTCTCGATTTCCTCGGGATCCGGCATGCGCAGCTTGTCCTGCGGGATGCGCAAGCGGATGAGGTAATTCTTGTGGTCGCGGAGGATCTGGTGGAAGCAGCTCCGCTCGCAGGGCACGTGATTCCAGCGCACGTTCGGCGGGCATTGCAGCGTGGGCGCGAAGGGGAAATTCGTCGTCCGCCAGATCCGCCCGTCCGCGTCATGCGAGGTGATCGAAATGAAGGCGAAAGCCACATCGCTTTGCTCGCAGAGACAAACGGCCGCCACGGCACGCTCCTCCGGATGCCAGAACAGGCGGAAAAACTGCTGCATGCCCGCCCATTCCCAGCCGCAATCCGAGACATGCTCGAACCCGGCCTCCTCCATGGCCACGGCGGCCT
>CAXTTX010000148.1:0-1832 GCA_964247045.1 uncultured Verrucomicrobiales bacterium
CTGAGGACGGCGTGATCCTCGTTTCCGGTGCCGTTCCCGGCCACAACGGCAGCTACGTCACCGTCCGCCCCGCCAAGAAAAAGTCCGCCTGATTCCGGGTGGTATTCTGAAACCTCACAAGATTCCAAGTCATGTCAGCCAAGACTTTCACCGCAGAAGACGCTCAAGCCGCCAACCTCGTGTTGGTTGGTGAAGAGAAAGGTCGCCAAGCCGTTCACGATCTCGTGATCGCCTACCGCGCCAACCGCCGCACCGGCTCCGCCAACACCAAGACCCGTGGCGAGGTCTCCGGAAACAACAGGAAAATTTACAAGCAGAAGGGCACCGGCAACGCCCGTCACGGTGACAAGCGCGCTCCCATCTTCGTCGGTGGTGGTGTCGTCTTCGGACCCCGTCCGCGCGACTACTCCAAGAAGGTTCCCAAGAGTGTCCGCAAGCTTGCCTTGCGCCGTACCCTCGGCGACCTCGTCCGCTCGGAAAAGGTCAAGGCCGTGGACACGTTCTCCATCGCCGATGGCAAGACCAAGTCCTTCATCGCCGCGCTCGACACCCTCGCGAGCCCCGGCAAGATCCTCGTCATCTCCAACAACTTCGACGAGTCCACCTACCTGGCTGCCCGCAACGTTTCCTACGCCCAGCTCGTCACCGGCTCCGACGTCAACGTCGAGCAACTCCTCCTCGCGAACACCGTCATCCTCGTGGGTGACGCCGTGCAAACGCTCGCGGCACGCACCGCCTGAAACCCGGACCTAACACCGAGATCATGAAAGACATTTACCAGGTCATCAAGAATGTCCGCCTCAGCGAGAAGGCCACCCTTCTCCAGGAGACGAACAACGAAGTCACCCTCGAGGTGGATCGCAAGGCCAACAAGCTGGAGATCAAGCAAGCCGTCGAGCAACTCTTCGGAAAGACCGTCATCGCCGTCCGCACCGCGAACTATGATGGCAAGCTCCGTCGCCAGCGCCGCTCCGACGCCGGCCGCACCAACCACTGGAAAAAGGCGATCGTCCGCCTCAAGGAGGGTGAGTCGCTGGATCTCGTCTGAGCCACGCCGCCCCCTGCCACGTAACACTTACCCGTTCCGAGAGTCATGCCACTGAAGAATTTCAAGCCCACCACTCCGTCCGCACGCTATAAGAACCTCCCGTCCTTCGACGAGGTGACCAAGAGCAAGCCGGAGAAGAGCCTTCTTACCCCGCTCAAGCGCAGCGGCGGCCGTAATAACACGGGCCGCATCACCTGCCGCCACATCGGTGGAGGTCACAAGCGCCACTATCGTCTCATCGACTTCAAGCGCGGCAAGCACGATGCTCCCGCCACCGTCGTCGGCATCGAGTACGATCCGAACCGCACCTGCCGCATCGCCCTCATCCAGTATGAGGACGGCCAGAAGTCCTACATCCTCGCCCCGCTGGGCCTGGAAGTCGGCACCACGGTCGTCGCTGGCCTGAACGTCGCCCCGAAGACCGGCAACTCCATGCCGCTCAGCGCCGTGCCGCTCGGCACTCCCATCCACAACATCGAGCTCATCCCGGGCAACGGTGGCAAGGTGGCCCGCGCCGCCGGCCAGCAAGCCGTGCTTTCCAACCGCGATGGCGGCTGGGCGCTCGTCAAGATGCCTTCCGGTGAAATCCGCCGCTTCAACGACCGTTGCTTCTGCACGATCGGCCAGGTCGGCAACCGCGACCACATGAACGAGACCTCGGGCAAGGCGGGCCGTACCCGCTGGCAGGGCGTTCGTCCGACCGTCCGCGGTATGACGATGAACCCCGTTGACCACCCGAACGGTGGTGGCGAGGGCAAGTCTGGCCAGGGTAACCCGCACCCCG
>CAXTTX010000148.1:1842-11404 GCA_964247045.1 uncultured Verrucomicrobiales bacterium
CAAGTCCGGTGGTGGTCGCCAGCACCTTCTCAGCCCTTGGGGCCACGCGAAGGGACAGAAGACCCGCAACAAGAAGAAGACCACCAGTGTCTTCATCGTGGCCTCCCGCCACAAGAAGAAGTAATCCGTTTCACCGCCAGCAATCTAACTTCACGATTCCATGCCACGTTCCCTCAAGAAAGGCCCGTTCGTCGATCAAAAGCTTCTCGCCAAGATCGATGCCGTCGCCGATGCCGGATCTGACCGCAAGCCCATCAAGACCTGGAGCCGCAAGTCGATGATCACCCCGGACTTCGTCAGCCACAACTTCGCCGTTCACAACGGCAAGACCTTCGTTCCCGTTTACGTGACCGAAAACATGGTTGGCCACAAGCTCGGTGAATTCGCGCCGACCCGGATCTTCCGTGCCCACGGCGGTATCGGCAAAAAGTAATCCATTCCGTTCCTCTTCTTCCGCCACCATGCGTCCCACCGTCCATCTCCAGTCTCTTGCCGCCGCCCTCGGGTTGCTGGCCGGTGCCGGGATGTGCTTTGGCCAGGCGCCCACCGCGGAAGAATACCAGGAGATCGTCACCGAGCTCCAGGAACAGAACCAGGCACTCCAGCGCAGCCTCGCCGAGGCGAACAAAGGGGAGAAGCAGGCATCCGGGCAGTTGGCCCAGATCCGTCTCCAGTTGTCCGCCCTCGGCAAGAACCTCCTCGACGGTGGAAACGACCGCCTCGTCGAGGCCGCTTCAGACCTTCAGGTCGCCAACGAGCGCATCACCTCTTTGGAGGGCTCCGTCGCCCGGCTCGGTGCCTCGGTCAACGAATACCTCCGTTCGGCCGTCGCTTCCGATCCGGATGCCAGACTTCGTGTCGAAACTTCACTAAGAGAGCTTGACGCCGTCCTCGGACTGCGCCAGAAGCCCCGCCCCGATATCCGGACCGGCTCCTTGCAGCAGGCCCGGGTCGTCAGCCTCGACCAGGAGAGCGGCATGTTGGTTTTGAATCTCGGCGAAAGCCAAGGTGCCAAAATCGGTATGACCTTCCGCCTCACCCGCGGCCAACAGCCTTACGGCAAAGCCATCCTCGCTGACGTCCGCAAGGCCGTCAGCGGCGCCTTCGTCGAGAACCTCGACAATGTCGCCGAATCCCCACGCCCCGGCGATCTCGCCGTCCTCGAAACTCAAGCATCAGCGCAGTAACCACTCACCGTCCGACGACCCATGGAAGTCAAAAGCACCACCAAATTCGTTCGTCTCTCGCCCAAAAAGGCGCGTGACGTCGCCCGCGAAATCCAAGGCCTGCCGGTCTCTAGCGCCCTGGATATCTTGACCTTCACCCCGAAGAAGGCTGCCCAGCTCATCGGCAAGACCCTCAAGACCGCCATCGCGGATGCTGAGAACAATTTCTCGCTGGATACGGGCACACTCATCATCAAGGAAGCCGTCATCGGCGCCGGACCCACCCAACGCCGTTTCAAGCCGCGTGCCAAGGGTTCCGCCGGCCCGATCCTTAAGCGTTCCAGCCACATTTCCATCACTCTCGTGGGTTCCGCCCCCGAGAAGAAGGTCAGGGCTCCTAAAAAAGCCGCTGCCAAAAAGGCCCCGGCCGCCACGAAAACCGAAGAAGCTCCGGCCGCCGCCGAAGAACAAGCCTGATTCCACTCTCTAATTCCATCCCTCACCGACCATGGGCCAAAAAGTAAATCCGATCGCATTCCGTCTCGCCGTCAACAAGGACTGGCGCTCGAAGTGGTATGCCAGCGGCAAAGACTACACCGACAAGCTGCATGAGGACCTCGCGGTCCGCGGCTATCTGAAAAGGAAGCTGCAAAATGCCGGTCTGGCCCGCGTCGTCATCGAACGCGCCTGGAACAGCGTTCGGGTCACCCTTCACACTTCCCGTCCCGGCCTCATCATCGGCCGCCAGGGCAAGGAAATCGAAGTGATGACCAAGGACATCACCGGTATTTGCAAAGGTGCCCAGGTCAAGATCGACATCATCGAAATCCGCAAGCCGGAACTCGACGCGCAACTCGTTGCGGAGCAGATCGCCGTGCAACTTGAGCGCCGGATCAGCTTCCGCCGCGCCATGAAGCGCGCTCTCCAGACCGCCATGGACTTCGGCGCGGAAGGCATCCGCCTCCGCTGCGCCGGCCGTCTTGGTGGCGCGGACATCGCCCGTGCCGAAGGTTATCGCGAGGGAAAGGTGCCCCTGCAAACCCTCCGCGTTCCTCTCGACTACGGCTTTGCCGAAGCCCGCACCGTATACGGCATCATTGGCGTGAAGTGCTGGGTCAACAAGAAAGAAGACGATGGCACCGGCAAGCAGCCCCAGGGCCGCAACGACCGCGGTGACCGCGGTGATCGCGGCGGCCGTGGTGGGGATCGCGGAGGCGATCGTCGCCAGAACAACCGCAACTGATAGCAGATAGCAAACTCTCTCAATTTTAACACTTTTCCCTAGGAGGACCGAGCCATGCCTTTGATGCCCAAAAGAACCAAGTTCCGCAAGAGCCACCGCGGAAGCCGTGCCGGCAATGCCCAGCGCGGAACCACCGTCGCCTTCGGTGACTTCGGTCTGCAAACCCTCGACCGCGGCTGGATGACCAACCGCCAGATCGAAGCCTGCCGGATAGCGATCAACCGCTCCCTCAAGCGGAAAGGCAAAGTCTGGATCCGGATTTTCCCGCACAAGTCCATCACCTCCCGCCCCCCGGAAACCCGGATGGGTAAAGGCAAGGGCGCCGTGGAAGGCTGGGTCGCCGTCATCCGCCCGGGCAACATCCTGTTTGAAATCGGCGGTGTTACCGAATCCGCCGCCAAGGAGGCGATGCGCCTGGCTTCTTATAAGCTCGGCATCCGCACCCGTTTGGTCACCCGCAATCCGCACGCCTGATCCGTCAGATCAACCACCTCTCACCGTTCCGAACCATGGCCAAAGCCAAAGACAAGTCGATCAGCGAGCTCTCCGCGGACGAGCTTCAGCTCAAGCTCCGCGAGCTCAAGCAGGAGGCGCTCAACCTCCGTCTCCAGAAGGCCACCGGCTCCCTGGAGAACTCCGCCCGCATCAAGCTGGTGCGCCGCGACACCGCGCGCGTCCTCACCGCCGTGACCGCGAAGAAAAACGCCTGATCCGCACCACGCCAAAACTAACTACCAATCATGAGCGAAACTCCTCAGGACACTCAGGTCCACCTTCGTAAAACCCGCGTGGGCGTGGTCATCTCCAACAAGATGGACAAGACCCTCGTCGTCGAGCACATCGCTCGCGTCCCGCACCCCAAGTTCAACAAGATCGTCAAGCGGTCCAAGAAATACTACGTGCATGACGAGAGCAACCAGGGCCAGATCGGCGACCGCGTCCGCATCATCGAGACCCGTCCGCTTTCCAAGCTGAAGCGCTGGACCCTTGCCGAAGTCCTTTCCCACTAAGTTTTTCCGGTCCTTCACCGGGCCGACTTCCACACCTCACCAGATTCTATTGTCATGATCCAGATGGAAACCATGCTGACCGTCGCCGATAATACCGGCGCGCGCAGCGCAAAAATGATCGGCGTGCTCGGCAAACGCAGCCGCACGGCCCGCATCGGCGACGTGATCACCGCCCACATCCGCGATTCCATCCCGACCGCTGCCGTCAAGAAGGGCAGCGTCGTCAAGGCCGTCGTCGTTCGCACCGCCTACCCGATCCGCCGTGCGGACGGTTCGGTCCTCCGCTTCGACTCCAACGCAGTCGTCATCATCGACAAGGACAACAATCCCCGCGGCACCCGTATCTTCGGACCCGTCGCCCGTGAACTTCGCGAAAAGTCGTTCATGAAAATCGTTTCCCTCGCGCCGGAAGTGTTGTAACACCCGCGCGCATCCCCAGCCACTTACCAATCCATTTCATGAGCCGCATCAAGACCCACGTCAAAAAAGGTGACCAAGTCGAAATCATCGCCGGCAATCACAAGGGCAAGCGCGGAACCGTGCTGCTTGTGAAAGCCTCCAAGAACCAGGTCGTCGTCGAAGGCGGCCGCACCGTCATCAAGGCGACCAAGCCAACCGAAGCCGAGCCGAACGGCGGCCTCAAGACCATCGACGGTCCCGTCCATATCTCCAATGTCAAGAAAGTGGGCTGAAGCATTTCGCTTCCGCCCGCGCTTAAGCACCGGCTTCGAAACCGGCGCTGACCCGCAAAGAAAATGAGCACACCAGCACTACAGCAACAATACAAGGACAAGGTCGTCCCGGCTCTCAAGGAGAAGCTCGGCTACACCAACCTCCATCAGATCCCGCGTCTTGAGAAGATCGTCGTCACGTCCTGCATGGGCAAGGCCGCTGATCGCAAGGTCGCCGTGGACGATGCCGTCAACGAGATCCAGAAGATCACCGGACAGCGCCCCTCGATCACCTTCTCCAAGAAGGCTGTCGCCAACTTCAAGCTGCGCGAGGGTGAAGCCCTTGGCGCCCGCGTGACCCTCCGGGGCACTCGCATGTGGGAGTTCCTGCATCGCTTCATCAACATCACCGCGCCGAACATCCGCGACTTCCGTGGTATTTCCTCCAAGTCCTTCGACGGACGCGGGAACTACGCATGCGGCATCAGCGACCAATCCATCTTCCCGGAAATCGAGATCGACCAGATCAAGCGCACCATCGGCTTCGACCTGATCTTCGTCACCACCGCGAAAACGGACGGCGATGCCCGTGAACTCCTCATGGCGCTGGGCATGCCCTTCCGCGACATGAAGAAGGCCAACGAACTGGAAGCCGAAACCGCGGCTGCTGCCAACTAACACACCGAAACACCTTAAAGAATCACTGTTATGGCAGTTCTCACCGATCCAATCTCCGACTTCCTCACGCGTTTCAAAAACGCCGCCCGCGCCGGCAACGAGGAATTCTCCGCTCCCTACTCCAAGATCAAGGCGGACATCGCCCGCATTCTCCAGGAGGAAGGCTACATATGGGCCTACGAAGTCGTCACTGGCAAGTTTACCTCGATCAAGGTGAAGCCGAAGTTCGTCGACGGCCGCGCCGTCCTCACCGACCTCAAGCGCGTCTCCACTCCCGGCCGCCGCCACTACATTGGCTCCAATGAAGTGCCGCGCGTCATGTCCGGCCTCGGCATCTCCATCCTTTCGACCTCGAAGGGCGTGATGTCCGGCGGCTCCGCCAAGAAACAAAACCTAGGCGGCGAGCTCCTCGCCAACGTTTGGTAAACCCCTGACAAACAGAAGGAAACCAATACAATGTCACGAGTCGGACTCAAACCAATCTCTCTCCCGGAAAAGGTCGCCGTCAAGCTGGACGGTCGCACCGTCATCGTCGAGGGACCCAAGGGCAAACTCGACTTTCCGCTCCCGGAAGGTATTTCCCTCAAGTCGGAAGACGGCACCGTTGTCGTCTCGCGCGCCAGCGAACTGCGCCAGGTGCGTGCTCTCCACGGCACCGCCCGCAGCTTGGTTCAGAACATGATCCTCGGGGTTTCCCAAGGTTTCGTGAAGGACCTTGAAATCCAAGGCGTCGGTCTCCGTGCCGCCGTCAAGGGTCAGGACCTCGACCTTTCGCTCGGTCGTTCCCACCCGCTGCTTCACCCGATTCCCTCGGGATTGAATGTGACGGTCTTGGAAAACACCAAGATCAAGGTTGAAGGCATCGACAAGCAGCTTGTCGGCCAGTTCGCCGCTGAGGTCCGCGGATTCTATCCCCCCGAGCCTTACAAGGGCAAGGGTGTCCGGTATGTTGGCGAGAAAGTTCGCCGCAAGGAAGGCAAGAGCGTCGGAAAATAATCCACCAACGCCGAACGCAACCAATAACCAATTTCTGCACGATGAGCACCATCAATCGCAAGGCGATCCGCCGGAAGATCCACAGCCGTATTCGCCGCAAGGTCACCGGCACCGCGGAACGTCCCCGCCTCGCCGTCCACTACTCCAACCAGCACATCTACGCCCAGGTCATCGACGACGTGGCCGGCAAGACCCTGGTCTCCGCCTCCACGCTCGACAAGTCCTTCGAAGCCGCTTCCTCGAATGTCGAGAGCGCCCAGAAGGTCGGTGCCCTCCTCGCGGAGCGTGCCAAGGGCTCGAATATCAGCGCCGTTGTCTTCGACCGCGGCGGTCATCTCTACCACGGCAAGGTCAAGGCACTCGCCGATGCGGCCCGTGAAGCCGGACTTCAATTCTAACGCCTGACCGGAAAATACTCATGGTAACGATTCCAGACAACGAAACTCCCGCCACACCGGCAGCTCCCGCACCCTTGCCTCTTGGCCCGGTCGCGAACTCCGCACCCCAGCAGGGCGGCTATCAAGGCAACCGCGGCCAAGGCGGCGGTTATCAAATTGGCGGCGGCGGCGGTGGTTATCAAGGCGGTGGCCAAGGTGGCAACCGCGGCCGTGGCGGCCCACGCCGTGAAGAGCGCGCCGCTCCCACCGATGCTGATGGCAACGAGCTTTCCGAAAAGGTCGTCTTCATCAACCGTTGCGCCAAGGTGGTGAAGGGTGGACGCCGATTCAGCTTCTCCGCTCTCGTCGTCTCCGGCGACAAGATCGGCAAGGTCGGCCTCGGCTTCGGCAAGGCGAATGAGGTGGCGGATGCCATCAAGAAGGCCAGCGAAGGCGCCAGGAAGGTGCTCAAGCCGATGTCCATTGTCGATGGCACGATCCCGCATGAGATTTATGCCGAGTTCGGTGGTGGCAAGGTGCTCCTCAAGCCGGCATCGCCGGGAACGGGAATCATCGCCGGTGGCGGTGTCCGTGCCGTGTGCGAGGCCGTCGGCATCCGCGACATCCTTGCCAAGTCGATGGGTTCCTCCAACCACGCCAACGTGGTCAAGGCAACCCTCAAGGCCCTTTCCCAACTCCGCACCCGTGACCAGGTTCTGGGCTCGCGTGGCAAGAAGAAAAAGGAAAAGGCAATCTGATCTAACAGGGCGCGGGGCCTTGCGGTCCCCTGCCTTTGCAAACAGCAAACTAGAAACTTCTTTTTATGGAACTTCATCAATTCAGCCCGAATCCAGGCTCGAAGCACAAGGTCAAGCGCCTTGGTTGCGGCGAGAGCTCCGGCCACGGCAAGACCGCCTGTAAGGGCAACAAGGGTCAAAAGGCCCGTTCCGGCAGCGGCACGCGGGTCGGTTTCGAAGGTGGCCAGATGCCCCTTCACCGCCGTCTTCCGAAGCGCGGCTTCAACAACTACGACTTCCGTGACAAGACGGGCGTCATCAACGTGGGTGACCTCGACCGTTGCTTCGAAGCCGGAGCGACCGTCGACGAGGCGGCGTTGCGTGCGGCGGGGCTGCTCAACAACCGTTGCGATGTCGTCAAGGTCCTCGGCGATGGCGAAATCGAAAAGGCCCTGACCCTGGTGGTCGGCAAGGCCAGCGCTTCCGCCCGTGAGAAGATCGAGAAGGCAGGCGGCACCGTTGCGGCGCCGTCCGCCGAGTGAGTCCCGGTTTCACAAACCTTTGATTTCCGGCGGGGAAGCGCTTGCGCGCTTCCCCGTCGTGTCTATAACCCGCGCGTCATTTTCTTTATTCCGTCATGATTTCCGCCTTTGCCGACAGCTGGAAGATTCCCGAACTCCGGGACAGGATCATTTTCACCCTTGCCCTGATCGTGATCGTCCGCCTGGGCGTCCACCTGACGCTGCCGGGCGTGGATGCCGGGGTCATCAAGGCCTATCTGGACAGCATGAAAAACGCGGACCCGTCCAATCCCGCGGGGGGAGTCGCAGCGCTTCTGACGGTGTTTTCCGGCGGCGGTTTGCAACAGGCAGGCATTTTCGCGCTGGGGATCATGCCCTACATTTCCGCATCGATCATGGTGCAGCTCATGACGGCGATCGTGCCGAAGCTCTCGCGGCTTGCCCGTGAGGACGGCGGCCGCCAGAAGATCACGCAATATACCCGCTACATCACGCTGGGCATCGCGCTGATCCAGGGGTTCTTCGTCGCGAAGTCGCTGACGAATCCGGAGGCGATTCCCTACATGAAGGGGATCGAGCGATTCGGGAAGCTGGTTCCGAATCCGGACTGGCAGTGGATGGCCCTCACGGTGATCACCATCGTCGCGGGCACGGTGCTGCTGATGTGGATCGGCGACCAGATCACGGAGAAGGGGATCGGCAACGGAACGTCGATCATCATCACGGTGAACATTATTTCGGGCCTGCCGGGAGCCTTGGTGCAGGCATGGCATTATTTCCTTCCTTCCGACGGGTCGCAGAACGCGTTCCGCTCCATCTGGATGGTGGTGATGATTGCCCTGTTGCTGGTGGTTATCGCCGGCACCATCGCGATCACGCAGGCACAGCGACGGATCGCGGTGCAGTATGCGAAGCGGGTGGTCGGCCGGAAGCAATTCGGCGGCCAGACGCAATATCTGCCACTGAAGGTCAACTACGCGGGCGTCATGCCGGTCATTTTCGCAACGGCGGTGCTCTCGATCATCCCGATCACGCTGAGCCTGATTCCGGCGGTGGCGAACAATCCGACGATGGCGAAGATCAACGGCCAGCTTCAAGGTGGCACGGCTTACTATATCATCGGTGGCGTCGGGATCTTCCTGTTCTCTTACTTCTGGGTGGCAATGATGTTCCAGCCTTCGCAAATCGCGGAGGATCTGAAGCGCAACGGCGGCTACATCCCTGGCGTGCGTCCTGGCAAGCCGACGGCCGAGTTCCTCGACTTCACGATGACGCGCCTGACATTCGCGGGTGCCATCTTCCTGGTGGCGCTGTTCGTCCTCCCGGTTGCGACCGGCTGGGCCGTGAACCTGCCGCCCGGCTCGCTGATCCTCCACTTCTTCGGCGGCACCTCGCTGCTGATCATGGTGGGCGTCGTCCTCGACGTGATGCGCCAGGTGGAAACGCAACTGCTGCAAAAGCATTACGACGGCTTCCTGCGCAAGGGCAAGATCAAGGGCCGTTACGACCGCCTGAACCAAGGTGGCAACACGGCGTCGAAGACGGCGATCGTGTATCTGCTGGCGATTGTCTGCCTGCTGATCGTCGTGGGGGCCGCGGCTTACTACTTCCAGCGCCCGCATTGAGCGAGGGTTGATTCAGTTTCCTCCACACCATTTTTCCGGCCATGAGCATCTGGCTAGTCAAGATCGCGCCCGGTCGCAAGGGCTGCCAAAAAGGCTACCGCGACGTGCGTTGCAGGAAGACGGGTCTCGCGGCCTGTGCGGACCTCGCCTGCCGGTTTTTCCTGGCGGCGATGGTGATCGCGCTGGGAGCGGGGATTTTCATGTATCTGAGCACGCATTGAGGCGATGCGGACTTTCCCAAGCCGGGTCTGCCGTTAGTTTGGGGGGATTGAGTGGCCCTTTCGAATCGACGCGACCGGCGCATCAAGGTAGGCAGGAGCCGCATGATTTTCACAGGGAAGTCGTCGGCTATTGGCTCCATTCCGGCATTTGTGGCGGTCTGTTTTGCAGGATTGGTGCTTTGCCAAGGGCAGGAGAAGCCCGCGGAGAGCGGGCCTGCGAACGATATCGAGGCGCAAGATCGCCCCGCGAGGGAACCGGTTGCCGCCAAGGAGGATTCACCGGCCATCCGGCTTTCCACCGCGTATGGGCATTTGGT
>CAXTTX010000149.1:0-7224 GCA_964247045.1 uncultured Verrucomicrobiales bacterium
GACATCAAGCTGGCCCCCGGTGTTCCGGAAGCCGGCGGCCTCTTCGTCATCGGCACCGAGCGCCACCAGTCCCGCCGCATCGACCGCCAGCTCCGCGGCCGTTGCTCCCGCCAGGGCGACCCCGGCCGTTCGCAATTCTTCATCTCCTTCGAAGATGACCTGATGCGCAACTTCGCCGCCGCCGATCGCATGACCGCGATGATGGAACGCTTCGGCATGAAGGAAGGCGAGGCGCTCGAGCACTCCTGGCTCAACCGCTCCGTCGAAACCGCCCAGAAGCGCGTCGAACAACGCGACTACACCGGCCGCAAGCGCATCCTCGATTTCGACGATGTGATGAACATGCAGCGCGAGGTCGTTTACGGCTACCGCAACGAGGTGCTCACCACCGAAGTGCCGCGTGACCTGGTCGAGGAGATCATCCTCGAGACCATCCCCGCCAAGGTCCACGAATACATGTCCGACCGCGACGACCGCGAGCCGGACTACAATGAGCTGATGCACTGGGTGAATGCCACCCTGCCCGTCAGCGTGACCAAGGAAGACTTCCTGAACGCCCCCAACGAGGAAGCCATCTCAGCCCTCCTCGTGGACAAGGTGAAGGATGCCTACACCGCCCGCGTCGCCGACCTCCCGATGGAGGTTCTCGACCAGGAAGAGCGCCGCATGGTCCTCGTCGCCATCGACAAGCAATGGCAGGCCCACCTCTATAACATGGACGCCCTCCGCGAAGGTGTCTTCCTCCGCGCCCAGGGACAGAAGGACCCGCTCATCGAGTACAAGAACGAGGCCTACAACCTCTTCGTCACCCTGATGGACTCGATCAAGCAGGAGGCTCTCCAGAACCTCTTCCGCTCCGCCGCGAATCTCGAGGCCTTCCTTCGCCAACTCCACAGCGCTCCCCAGCAGCTCCATGGCGGCGAGGAAGCACTCAGCGAGGACAACATCGCCATTTCCGGCAGCGCCGCCAATCTCGATCCCGCTTCCCTGCCCTCTCCGGAAGGCACCAAGCTGAAGCTCAATCTTCCCAAGCGGAAACCCAGCTTCTCCATCGAGTCCACCGGCCGCAACGCCCCCTGCCCCTGCGGCTCCGGCAAGAAGTTCAAGAACTGCTGCGGCCGCGAGGAAGAAGGCACCCCTGCCGAATAAAGAGGGCCCTACCTCACAGGCTGTCTGAAAAGGCAGGGACCGTTATCCCTAACGGTCCGGTTGGGGCAGGCCCCGCCGCCGAAAACCGGCCAAGGTTCGAAAACGAGCGGACTGGCGGACAACCGGCCAAGGCTTCGGGTTCCCGAGGTTGTTCTAGCGCGAGTGATGAAATAAAGCCCCTATGCGCCTGGACCGTTTCCTCATCCGCCGCGGCCTCCCCAACAAGGAAACCGCACGCCTGTTAGCCGATGGACAGGTCCGCGTCGATGGTGAGCTGGAAACCCTCGGCACGCGCGAGATCGACAAGTTCTCCTGCATCGAACTCGCCGGCGAAGTTGTCCAGTTACGCGAGGCCGTCTATCTGATGGTCCACAAGCCCGCCGGTATTCTCAGTGCCACCACCGATCCCCTCCACCCCACGGTGATCGACCTGATCGATCATCCCCTGAAACAGGAACTCCATCTCGCCGGTCGCCTCGACCGCGCAAGCACCGGCCTCGTCATCCTCACCAACGACGGCCGCTGGTCGAAGGGCATCACCGAGCCCGTGGAGGAAATCCCGAAAGTCTACCGCGTCTCCACCCGCGACCCGATCACTCCCGAAACCACCGCGATCTTCGCGAAGGGCATCTATTTCGCTTACGAGGATCTCACCACCCGTCCCGCGATCCTGGAAGTCATCACCGACCACGAGGCGCTCCTCACCATCCACGAGGGCCGCTACCATCAGGTGAAGCGCATGTTCCATGCCGTCGGCAACAAGGTGACATCCCTTCACCGCCAAAGCGTCGGCGGCCTCTCCCTCGGCGATCTCCCTGCCGGGGCCTCTCGCCCGCTCACCCCCCCGGAGATCGCCCTTTTCAGGCGTTTTTGACCCATTCGCGCGGGACCTTTACAAACCACCGTTTCCAGTGAGAACATCGCCTCCATGACATTGAACAAGAATGCCTTGCTCGCCGTCTCGGCCCTGCTCTCCTCCCTCTCCCCCATGCACGCGGCACCGGACAAAAAAGACGGCAACAACCCCGTCTTCCCCGGCTGGTATGCCGACCCGGAAGGCATCATCTTCGACGACACGTATTGGATCTTCCCCACCTTTTCCGCTCCCTACGAAAAGCAGGTCTTCTTCGACGCCTTTTCCTCCCAGGACCTGGTGACTTGGACCAAGCACGAAAAGGTCCTCACCAACGACAGTATCAAGTGGGCCAAGCGCGCGATGTGGGCGCCTTCCATCATCCGCAAGGACGACAAGTATTTCCTCTTCTTCGGTGCGAACGACATCCAGAACGACAACCAGGAAGGCGGCATCGGCATCGCCGTCGCCGACAAACCCGGCGGTCCCTACAAGGACTACCTTGGCAAACCCCTCATCGACAAGTTCCACAACGGTGCCCAGCCCATCGACCAGTTCGTCTTCAAGGACAAGGACGGCACCCACTACCTGATCTACGGCGGCTGGCGGCACTGCAACATTGTGAAGCTCAAGGATGCCTTCACAGGAGTCGAACCCATCCCCGACGGCACCCTCTACAAGGAAGTCACCCCGCAGGGTTACGTCGAGGGTCCGTTCATGTTCATCCGCAACGGCAAATACTACTTCATGTGGTCCGAGGGCGGCTGGACCGGCCCGGACTACAGCGTGGCCTATGCCATTGCCGATTCCCCCTTCGGCCCCTTCAAGCGCGAGGCAAAAATCCTCCAACAGGACCCGGAGATCGCCAACGGCGCGGGCCACCACTCGGTGATGCAGATTCCCGGCCAGGACCGCTGGTTCATGGTCTACCACCGCCGCCCCAATTCCGCGGCTGGCGCCAGGGATTCCCGCGAAACCTGCATCGAAGAAATGTTCTTCGACGAAAACGACAGGATCAAGCCGATCAAGATCACCACCGAAGGCGTGAAGCCCCTGAAAATCCGCTGATTACGGGATTTCCGCCATCGCGGATTTCTCCCGAGTCGGTATAACGAGTGCTTGGAACCGCGCGACTATGGAATCTGAAATTGCAGGCTGGCTCAGCGTGGTCTTCCGGTTTGTCCACGTGCTGGCCGCCATCATGTGGATCGGCAATTCGCTGCTCTTCACGTGGATGGAGCTCAATCTGATCACCCCGAAGCCGGATGACTCGGAGGAGAAAAAGGATCTCCTCGGCCACCTGGACATGCTCCACGGCGGCGGTGTTTTCCACCTTCAGAAAAAGGTCATCAACCCGCAGGCCATCCCCGTTCCCCTGCACTGGTTCATGTGGCAATCCTACACCACGTGGATCAGCGGGATCCTGCTGTTGATCTCGGTGTTCTACATCCACGGCGGTGCCGCCCTGGTGGACACTACCAAAACCGACCTCACCGGTTGGCGCGCCATCGCCCTCAGCGCCGGTGCCATCATCGGCTGGTGGCTCGTCTATGACACCCTCTGGAAAACCAAGCTGAAGGACATGCCGAAGGTGGCCATTCCCCTCACCTTCGCCCTCCTGATCGCCTCCGCTTGCTTCCTGTCGAACTATTTCAACGGTAAGGCCCTCTTCCTCCAGATCGGCGCGATGATGGCCTCCGCGATGACGTCCAACGTCTTCTTCCACATCATCCAGAACCAGAAAAAGTTCATGAAGTCGCTGCTGGCCGGCCTGCCGCACGACATGAAATACGGCAAGCAGGCCAAGACCCGCTCCATGCACAATCACTACATGACCTTCCCGGTCCTGTTCCTGATGCTCAGCGGCCACTTTCCCCAGCTCTGGAGCGCCGCCCTATGCCATCCCCATCCTCGCGGTGATCATCATCTCCCTGATGGCGGTGAAGCACCTCATGAATTCCCGCTATTATTTCAAGCAGTGGCTAGCCTCCATCTTCGCCACCTTCATCCTCGCCTGCATCGCCATCGGCCTTCTCCTCCACGCTCCCGTCGCAAAGGCCACTCGATCCCCATCCAATCCCACCGCCGTCGCAGACCCCGCCGCAGAGGACGGCGCCAAGCTCTTCGTCAGCCAAGCTTGCGCGAGCTGTCACGTGGCCGGTGGCTCAGCTCCCGATCTCAAGGGCGTCTTCGGCTCGACACAAGTCCTCGTGGATGAAACAAAAGTCACCGCCGACGAAGCCTATCTCCGCAACTCGATCAAGCAGCCCCAGCTCCAGGTCGTCAAAGGCTTCGCCCCCGTCATGCCTCCCTTCGCCCACCTGACGGAAGAACAGGTCGATCACCTGATCGCCTACATCAAGTCCCTCAAGTAAGGGTGCGGTAACTCACTCCGGCAAGCCCACCGAGATCTTCCCCCAGCGGTCCTTGAACGAAAGGCTCCCTTGGGAAAGCAGGCTCGCCGCCGACAAGGCCCGGTCCCTGTTCCCCGCCAGCCAGTCATAGGAAATCGCCCGCTCGTGGCGGATCATGCGCTCGTCCTCGCTCATCGGCAACTTCACCAGGATGCGGTGCAGGGAAATCAGCGCGTCCGGCTCGAATTCCTTCCACTGCGCGGCCCTCGGCACACCTCGCGAATCCACCACTTGGAGCGTGCCCGCCGCGTTCACGGAAATCTGCCTCGCCGTATCACCGTTCTTCAGCGGAAACTCCCCGGTCGCGGGCTGCTCTGCCAGATCCATGGAAAGGTCCTTCAAGAAAGCCGCGCAATTCTCCGTCACCAGCAACAGCGAATCCTTCGCGCTCCCTGCTGACGCCGCCTCCAGCTCCTTCAAGTAATCCGTCGCTTCCGCGAAACGGAAATCCCCTGCGAACTCCCGCAGCTTCGCCATGATGATCACCCCGTCCCACGCGGAAGTCTTGGGTGCCGGCTCCGTCCCTTCGCCGGGTTCAGGCTTGGATAAACCGTAGAGCTTTCCCTGGCGGGTCAGGTCAAGTTGCCAGGCGCGGACGTTGAACTTCGCCCGCCCGCGGGTCTTCAGTCCCGGCAGCAGCTCTTCCAGCTCCGTCACCGCCTTCTCGCAACCCGCGGCATCCTTCGGCATCGTGGCGAATACCGGCCCCGTCAGCACCTTCGCATCCGCCAGATAGTTCCCGGCGATCGCCTGATAGATATCCACCCATTTCGCATCGCCTGAAACATTCGCGGCCGTCACCGCGGAGAAATACTTCGCCGCCTCCGCGGTCATGCCCTGCTCCCAATCCTTCAGCCCCGCCAACATCCACGCCATCACCTCCGGCGCGTCCGCCTTCCCCGGATCAAGTTCGTTCGCCGGAACCCCCGGCAAGTGCGGCAACTTTTTGAGGATGTTCAGCAAATTGCCTCCTCCCAACCGCTGTTTGCCCTCCCCTGCTTCCGCGTGTTCCGCCACCTCCGCAGCGCGCTTCTTCGCGTCTTCATGGGAATTGTCCAGATAAGCGGCCACCACCGCCTCGACTCCCGCCCAGGTGCGCGTCGGCTCCTGCACCTCGGGGTTCTGGAACAAACGCTCGAAGCCGGTGGATGCCTTGCGGAAATCCCCCGCCTGCACGGCGGCACGGGCTTCCCGGTAGCTCTTCGCGATATCCGTGGACGCCACTGAGGTGGACTCCGGAATGATCGGCATACTCGCAACACCATCCGGCAGGCTGACGTGCGGCTTGGTATCCTTCCGCGTCACCCACCAGATCCCCGCCCCCACCGACGCCAGGATCACCAGTCCCGCTGCGGCGAACATCGCGCGCTCGGTCTGTTGGCTCCTCGCCCGCCTTTTCGCCGCATTGCCGGAGGTTTCCAAGGCATCGCCACCTGCCGCCAAACGCTTCTGCGCCTTGTGCAGGTCGGAAATCATTTCCTCATACGAGGAATAGCGATCCGCCGGATGATAATGCATCGCCTTGTTGACGATCCGGCAGGTCGCTTCCGAAAGAGTTGGCTCCAGCCTGCCCAGCGGCACGATCCGCCGCTTTGCCTCGCGCAGGATGTCCGTCTTCATCGTCTCTTCGCCGCAGGACGGCTTCCCGGCCAGCGCATGATAGAGCGTCGCCCCGAAGGCATAGATGTCCGAACGGAAATCCTCCGGATAACCCTCGATGGTTTCGGGCGGCACGTAATAGGGCGTCGCCCAGATCTCCGCCGCCTGCGCCTTCCCGCCCTGCGTCACCAGCGCCAGGCCGAAGTCCACGATCTTCGCGTGTCCTTCCGCATCCAGCAGGATGTTCCCCGGCTTGATGTCGCGGTGAATCAGCCCCGCCGCGTGCGCCGCGCGCAGACCTTCCGCCACCTCGATCGCCAGCGGCAGCATTTCCTCCTCGGGAATCTTCCCCCGCTCCCGGATGTGGCCCTCGAAATGCCCGCCCGGCACCAGTTCCATCGCGATATACAGCCGCCCGAAGGCCTTGCCCGTCGTCAGCACCCGCACCACATGCGGATGGCTGAAGGACGCCGTGATCCGCGCCTCTTCCTCGAAGGCCGTCACCCGCCGCTCGTCTGATGAAAATTCCTCGCTCAGGATCTTCAGCGCCACCTCGCGGTGCAGCGTCGGATCATGCGCCACGAAAACCATGCTCATCCCGCCGATCGCGTGCCGCCGCACCAGCGTGTACGGGCCGAACTGCGTCTTCACCCGCGTCAATTCCCCGCAACTCGGGCAGGTCACGTTCGTGAATGGCCCCACCGCCGCCACGTTCATCGGGCTGCCACAGGCGTGGCAATAGGCGATGTCTTCGGGATCTTCGGGCATGCGGCAGCCTAACTACGCGTGCCTCGCCTGAAAACTTGAAACTTGCCGCGTTTTTCTCCCCGGACAGGATCACCCCGTGGAAATCCTCGTCCAAGACCGCGCCGGAGAACGCATCGACGCCTTTCTGGCGGCGAGGCTGGCCGACCTGTCGCGCTCCCGCATCCAGACCCTGATCCGCGAGCAATACATCCTCGTCAATGGCGAACCCGCCAAACCCCGCGACAGCGTGAAAATCGGTGACCGCATCTCCGTCGCCATCCCCGAGGCCGTCCCGCTCGACGCCGCGCCGCAGGACATCCCGCTCGAGATCCTCTTCGAGGACGATGACCTCGTCGTCCTCAACAAGGCCCATGGCATCGTCGTCCACCCCGCCCCCGGCAATCCGGACGGCACCCTCGTCAATGCCCTCCTCCACCACTGCCGCGGAAAACTCTCCGGCAT
>CAXTTX010000149.1:7234-11284 GCA_964247045.1 uncultured Verrucomicrobiales bacterium
GTCGAGCGCCCCGGCATCGTCCACCGCCTCGACAAGGACACCTCCGGCTGCCTCGTCGTCGCCAAGTCGGATGTCGCCCACCAATCACTCGTCAACCAGTTCTCCGAGCGCAGCACCATGGAGAAACTCTATCTGGCCGTCACCCAAGGCGTCCCCAAGCCCGCCAAGGACACCATCTTCACCCACATCGGCCGTCACCCCGTCAACCGCCAGAAAATGGCAGTCGTCAATCCACCCGGCGGCAAGACCGCCATCACCGACTACGAGATCCTCTCCACCGACGCCGCCACCATCACCGCACTCGTCCTCTGCCACCTCCACACCGGCCGCACCCACCAGATCCGCGTCCACCTCCACCACAAGGGCACCCCCATCGTCGGCGACCCCATCTACGGCAAACAAGGCAAGTCCAACGACCTAACCGGCCGCCTGATGCTCCACGCATGGAAGCTCAGCTTCACCCACCCCGTCACCGCCAAACAGATGCACTTTGAGGCCCCCATCCCTCCCGAGTTCACCCCTTGGACGGAGAAAGCGGGCCCGGCCTTTCAATGTTGAAACCCGCGGTGAAGAAGGCTAGATAGCTTTGCTTCGGAATAAGCAATCGGCCCAACGGCTTTGAAAATGAACGCTCCTGATGCGGAAACTCTGATTCACCGAATCTACCGTGAATTTCATGGGGTCGTTCTGGGCGAAGGCATCTCGCTGATCGAGGCCGAATACGCGGATGGAGGAAAGATTGCGCCCGCGACCCTACGTGAACAGGAAGAGGCCGAAGACTGGACCAAGATCATCAACGACAGGCTATGTGAATTCATATCCACCTTCTCGTTCACCGATCACCTCGGGTTTAGGTTCTATATCGCGCCTTATATGGTATGGACCTTGAGAAATTTCGAAACCTCAAGCGCGATTATTGCCGACTTCACGATCTACGCGATCGACCCGACCAAATATCAATTTCAAAAGAACCCTTTTGACGAGGTTTTCACCCTTCCCCAAATGGAATGCATGCGCGAATTTCTGTTGTTTGCCGTTGACCATCCGGATTCTCTCGATTCGAGAGTTGCCACCATCAACCTTAAAGCCCTCGAAAAATATTGTTCAAGATGATTCAAAAATGATGCCGATCCCGGCAGCCACTGAAAATGGACATCAATTTAATACCGACAGAGCCGGTTTCCGTGATATTGACCGATCGCCGGGGCGCGGAAATCCGCGATCCCACCGAGGAAAATATAACTTGCGCGATCAAAGACCTGCAAGCGAACCAGCGGGATACGGAACATCTGTCAATCAAGCTGCGGCGTATTGACAACGATTGGGAGACACAGACCTTGGAGCTTTTTATCAGCGGTCTCCTCATCTACTCCATCGAACATCTCGGAAGAAGGTTTGCAACCGATGGGCTCGGAGTATCGGACAACGCAAAGAGGTTCTCCTTTTTACGCCTCGGCGATTTTCTTTCCCTCAAGGCATGCGATTGGACGGCCAAAAGCCAGGGAACTGAAGGAGCTTGGTGGATTACCTAAGCCACCACCACTTCCCCTGCCTCTTTTTCCCTCTTCTCCCTCCCCACCAGCCGATCAAAAAACAAATACACCACCGGCGTGGTGAACAACGTCAGCGCCTGGCTCAACACCAGCCCCCCGACAATCGCATACCCCAGCGGTTGCCTTAGCTCCGACCCATCCCCGTGCCCCAGCGCCAGCGGAATCCCCCCGATCATCGCCGCGATGGTCGTCATCATGATCGGCCGGAACCGCTTCACACACGCCTGAAAAATCGCGTCATACGGCTCCGCCCCGTGATCCCGCTCCGCCTCGATCGCGAAGTCGATCATCATGATCGCGTTCTTCTTCACGATCCCGATCAGCAACAGAATCCCGATGATCGCGATCACCCCCACGTCATTCCCGGAGGCCCACAGCGTCAACAACGCCCCCAACCCCGCCGATGGCAGCGTCGACAAGATCGTCAGCGGATGAATGAAACTCTCATACAACATCCCCAGGATGATATAAATCGCGATCAACGCCGCCAGAATCAGATACGGCTGCGACTTCAACGACGTCTGGAAAGCCTGCGCCGTCCCTTGGAAACTCCCGCTCAGCCCCTGCGGAATTCCCATCTCCGCCCCTGCCTTTTCCACCGCCGTCACCGCCTGCCCCAGCGCGATCCCCGGCGCGAGGTTGAATGAAATCGTCACTGCCGGGTATTGCCCCAGGTGGTTCACCGATAGCGGCTTCGTCGAATTCGTGTTGAACTTGATCAATTCCGACAACGGCACCTGCCCGTTCGTCACCGGGCTCTTGATGAAAATCTTCTCGAACGTCGATGTGTCCGCCTGCAACTCCGGCGGCACCTCGATGATCACCTTATACTGGCTCACCTGCGTGTAAAACTGCGTCACCTGCCGCTCGCCGAAGGAGTTTGATAACGTCGAATTGATCGTCTCCGTCGAGATCCCGAACCGCGACGCCGCCTGCCGGTCGATCTCAACGCTCAGCGCCGTCGCCGCCGCTTCCTGATCCGATGCCACATCCCGCAGCTCCGGCAAGCCCTTCAACCGCTCCAGCACCTTCGGTGCCCACGTGTTCAATTCATCCGCATCCGCGTCCCGCAACGTGTATTGGAACTGCGTCTTGGACCGGATCCCCCCGACGTTCAAATCCTGCTGCGCCTGCAAATAAACCGTTAGACCGGGAAATCCGCCCGTCGCCTTGCGCAACCGGTTGATCACCTCATCCACGGAATCGCGTTCGCCCCGCTCCTTCAGCGTGATGAAATACCGGCTCGTGTTGCCACCATCCCCACCTCCGAGGCGGTTTTGAAACGCCAGCACCCCCGGATCATCCCGGATGATCCTCCCGATCTTCACCGTGTTCTGATACATCGCGTCGAACGATATGTCCGGCGCGGCCTCCACCGTCATGTTCATCAGGCCGGTATCCTGCTGTGGGAAGAAACCCTTCGGCATCTTCATGAAAACGAATCCCGTGAGCCCGATGGTTACCACCAGCGACACCAGCGTCAGCTTCTGGTGCCGCAGGACAACCCTCAGCATGTCCTCATACACCCCCTCGATGCCTTTGAAAAACCTCTCCAGCAGCCCATCCAGCTTGCCCCTCACCGTCTTCGGATCCGGTGCCTCGTGATGCTTGAGAAACTTCGCGCACATCATCGGCACGAAGGTCAGCGAAACAAAGGCCGAGACCACAACCGCCGCCGTCACCGTCACCGCGAACTCCCGGAACAAGCGCCCCACAATTCCGCCCATCAGCAACACGGGAATGAACACCGCGATCAACGACAGCGTGATCGAAAGGATCGTGAAGCCGATCTGCCCCGCCCCCTTCAGCGCCGCATCCAGCGGTTTCTCCCCTTCCTCAATGTAGCGATAGATATTCTCCAGCATCACGATCGCGTCATCGATCACGAAGCCCACCGAGATCGTCAGCGCCATCAGCGAGAGGTTGTTCAGGCTGAAGCCCAGCACATACATCACGCCGAAGGTCGCAACGATAGAGATCGGCACCACCGCGCTGGAGATCAGCGTTGCTCTCATATTGCGCAGGAAAAGGAACACCACCAGCGTCACCAGCAGCATCGTCAGCACCAGGTGGAGTTCCACCTCCTCCACCGAGGAACGGATCGTCCGGCTGCGGTCGCTCAGGATTTCCACCTTCATCGCCGGCGGGATCGCCGCCTGCAAGGAGGGCAGTACCGAACGCACGCGGTCGATGGTGTCCAGAATGTTCGCGTCCGCCTGCTTGCGGATGACGAGCCCCACACCAGGCTTGTTGTTCACCAGCGCGGCGGAGCGCAATTGTTCCGGTCCGTCCACCGCCCGGCCAACATCGCGCACGCGGATCGGGGCACCATTGCGGTAGGCCAGGATCAAATCATTGTAAGGCTCCGCCGTGAGGAGTTGGTCGTTCGCATAGATCGACAGACTCTGCTTCGGCCCGTTCAGGCTGCCCTTCGGCGAATTCACCGTCGCCGAGGCGATCACCCCGCGCACATCCTCCAGCGAAAGGCCCAGCGATG
>CAXTTX010000150.1:0-2967 GCA_964247045.1 uncultured Verrucomicrobiales bacterium
AATTTGCCGAGGTCTTCCTCACCAACGGGGTTTCTCCTCCCGACTGGAAGGAACTGAATCGTGGACCCCAACGCCGGGCCAAGAAGCTGGACCAGACCTTTACCCTCATCGGCGAGCAGATTTTGCGCGCGCCGGATGGCCAGTCTCCGCATGGCCGCCTGGCCGCGCCGGCGACTGACATTGATTCGGATGAGGTGCGGGTGAATCAGGCCACCCTGGAGACGATCAAATCCAAGGGACTCTACAATCGCACCGGGCTGGCTGAAGCCTTTGCAAATGCGGTCCGGACCCAGAACCGGGATTTCATCCAGTTTCCGACAGGATCCAAGGAGGTGAAAGCCCGGTGGGGTCCCATCGGGGAGAGTCAGAAGGATCAATACCATTGGAAGACGATCAACGGGCAAACCTACGGGCTGCTGGCCTTCCACATCATCACCAAAGATTTACCGATGTGGTATTGGACGGATTTCATCCACGAGAGCCTGGAAGCAAGCGAGCCGGCCAACTCCATGCGGGACTCGACCACGCGGGGACCAAACGCGCCCCACGGCCAAAACGGTGTGCGTGACGAAACACGGGGCGGGAAATGGGAACACTATCGCCTGAAGGGCTCGCAAGTCAGTTTCAATGACGCGCGTGGTAATCCTGTCATCGTCGGCAACGAGTTGATCGAGGGCGGGAATGCGGAGATTTCCTCCTGCATGACCTGCCACGCCATGGCGGGAATCGGCCCAAGTGGCAACGGGATGTTTTCGGGATTCATCACGGGGCCCCCGCCGCCGATCCAGTTTGGTCCGGACGACGCGATCCGGAGGATTCAAACGGACTTCCTCTATTCGATTCCCCTCCGGGCCCAAGCCACGGGCAGCCCCGCGGCGCTCGAAAACGGGAATCCAGGTCAGGGGGGCCGCGCCGCCATGAGACCCGTGCAGCCGGCGAACGTGCAGCCGGCGGACGCGCTGGCGGCAAACGCGCTCCCCGCGGCGGAGGTGGGGGCCGGGACGACGGCGCGGATCTTCGAAGCATTTCCCGAGCACAAGACGCAGCGCTTGCAGCAACGCGAGGGTGAACTGGCTCTTCTGGAGAGAGAGGGGGTCCTCCGGCCCCAGGCTGTTTTCATACTCGCGAACCGATGGGCCGCCGGTCAGACCCTCACGGTGGCCTTCAAGGGCGGAAGCCCGCAGTTGCACAAGCTCATCGCCGAACAAGCGTCGGAATGGACGAAGTATGCCAATCTGCGGCTGGATTTCGGCTTCAATCCGGCCACCGGGACCTACCGGAGCTGGAGCACTTCCGATATGGAGTACGCCGCTTCGATCCGGATTTCCTTCGACCAGAAGGGCTATTATTCGAATCTCGGGACCGATTCCATCGAGGTCACCACGGCCCCGCCAAGGGAAGAGTCGATGAATTTCGGCGGTTTCGACCAAGGGCTGCCCTTGGATTGGAAAGGCACCGTGCTGCATGAATTCGGGCATGCGATCGGCCTGGAACATGAGCATCAGCATCCCCAGGGCGGCTGCGACTTCCGATGGGACAATGATCCCGGCTATGTGGAGACCACCGGCCCACGCGGCGACTTCAAGAACGACAGCCAGGGAAGGCGCCCGGGCATCTACACCGTGCTGAGTGGTTATCCTAATTTCTGGGACCGCCAGAAAGTCGATTTCAATTTGAAACAGCTTCCTGATTCAGACGCATTCTTCACCACGGGACCCCTGGACAAAAAATCCATCATGCTTTACTTTTTCGAACCGTGGATGTTCGCGGCCGGGACGCAAAGTCCTTGCTACATCGTGAATGAATCAGGATTGCTCTCGGAAGACGACCAGCGGGGAGCGCGGGCCATATACCCTTCCGCGCTGGGCGCGATCCAACAGGCGGAGAACGTGAGAATCTCCGCGATCGATGCGTTGCAGAAGGCCAAGAGGCTGAGCGCGCCGCTGAAGAACCAGTTGGAGAAGATGGAATCCATCCGATAGGCGGGCTTTCCGAGGGGGCGGATCCGGGTCGGGTGGATTCCGGCCCGGTCAAGGTGCTTTCGCGAGGCAGGGCTCTTGATGGGGTCGGACCATTTATTTTTCATGCGGGCAAGTCTTCCCCAATGGATGAACCGGTCTTTGTACTCACGCGCACAGGCCCGCAGCAGGGCTGCGAAGCCAAAGCGGCAGCAGGGCTGCCGCATTCCGAGGCCTTCGGCGGAAGAGGGGCAAGAAAGGATAGCGGCGCGGCCGCCCCGCGCTGGCTGCCACCTACGGGTATGCGGGATGATACGCGGGAGGAGTCCGGGATTTTACGCGTGTTGCGGGGAATTTTCCAAGGATTCCGCCGCGGGCGCGTCCTATCAGCGAGCGGGAATGCGAGCGATGGTTCCCGGGATCGACTTCAACGAGATGAAACCTGCTGCCGTGATCTTGATGGTGCTCTGCGCGTTCGCGGTGGTTTCGCCCGCCGCGCGGGGGGAGGCGGGATGGCTGACGGCTGATGACCGGCTGCTGCTGGAGGGTGCCGGGAGGTCGCGGGAAACCGGGGATCCCCGGAAGATGAGCCTGGCGGCATTGCCGGTGATCCTGCGGCGGATTCCCTTCGCGGGGCGGGACCTGGCGGCGCAGGATACAGACGCGCCGGTGCTGCCGGAGCGCGATGAACTCATCGATGCGGCCTTGGAAATCATCCAGCGGACAGCGGGCTTCCCCAGCACGGCGCGGCAGTGGGCGAAGGAACTGCAGGCGAGGGCGGGCGGACCTTACGATGAGAAGCGGGTGCGCTTGATCGACCGGTGGTGGGAGCTGAACCAAGAGGCGGTTCTAACAGGAGATCTGGTGGCTGCCAACCGGTATCCGGCGTATCATGGGATGCCGTCCACCCTGGGGCCGAAGGAGCAAGAGGAGCTCGGGCGGCAGGCGGAAGAGACCGGGATGGCTGCCGCGACGAGGGCGGCGTTCTGTTATATCAACAACCCGCCCG
>CAXTTX010000150.1:2977-5052 GCA_964247045.1 uncultured Verrucomicrobiales bacterium
ACGGGGGCGCGGCGGTCCGCGAGGAGGCGCTGGCGGAGATGCGGCGGCGCATCCGGTCTTTTCCGCAAGGACGCGTGTTGTGGCTGTTCCGGGAGGCGATCGATTGCCGGGACATGGGGGAGGAATTTTACATCCGGGAACTGCTCCTGCACGACTCGCGACAGGTCATCCGCGCGGAGGTGTTGCGCGTCATCCGGCATCGGGATTCCCCGCCATCGCCCTATGGGCTGCTGCCAGCGGATGGCGCGGGAATGTTGGAGATCGCCGCGCGGTGCTTCGGCCATGAGCCGGAGTTCCGGGAGGCGTTGCTGGCGGTGGCGGCGGACGCGGAGGTGTGGACCGCTGTGCGCCATGCGCGTGACGATGGCGGCAAGCAGGACAGGAAGGGGTGGGTGAACCGTTCCTGGCATGTGGAGACGATCGTGAAGTCCCTGGCGGCGAACCCGGAGGCGGGTGCGCTGGAGACGCTGGAGTTCATCGCGCGGAAAGGACGGCCGGAGGGAGATTCCCGTGTGCCCGTGGCCCTGGCGTTCGCGCGACGTTATGTGGAACGGGAGGCGGAGCGGGGGGGCATCGTGTCGTTTCTAGCAGATGATCCGGCGGTGAAGGATGATGGGGTGCTGCGGAGGACGATTTCCGGATGGAAGTCGTGCGAGGCGCTGGATGCGGGAATGCAGGAGCGCGGGCGCGGGAGGTGAGTGGGGAAGTCGAAGTTCCGGGGTGAGATCACCGGCCGGGGTTTATTCCGCGGGCTTGGCAGGAGTAGCGGTGGAATCGGCCTTCATTCCGATATCGGCCGCGGTTTCGGGGTCGAAGGCGTTCCTGCGGGTTCCGTCGTGATTCTCGTCGCGTGAAGGGGAATCCGGTTGGTCGGCTGGATCCCTGGCGGAGGTGTCTTCGGAAGTAGGTTTTGTGTTCATCGGATCAAAGTAGCTGTTCTACTGGTGGGGTCAAACGGAGTGGTGGGGCGTTTCTCCGGGATCTGGATGGGCGTGTGGATGTGAATGCGGGCCTTCCGGACGGGGGCGGATGGGGTAGGAGCTTGGAGGTTGAATCATGAAGTCGCTCGCAGATCGCATTGAAGCGCTATACTCTGTCTTTGGCGATGTGCCGAAGCGACGGAGCATCGAGGGGTGTACGTGTTGTCTCGATAAGGAGGAGATCGGCATCATGCTCTCGAAGCCGCTGAGGGAACTTACGGGTGGGGAGCTTGCGCGCTATTCGGCGTCGGCATTCCTGACCGTGGGCACGGAGGCAGATTACCTCTACTTTCTGCCGCGGATCCTGGAGATCGGGTTTGCGGACAGCGGCTGGTGGCCGGATATCGAGGTGACAGGCCGGGCGATCGGCGAGACGAAGCCGGATGAATGGCCAGCGCGGAGAAGGGAGGCGCTGGTGGAGGTGCTTCATGCGGCATTGCGGGAGGCGATAGGGGAAGAGGATGGGTGGAGGATCGACCAACTCGTGTGCGGGATTTGCAAGATGGGGTTGGAGGTGATGCCGTTTCTTGAACAGATCGAAGGCTCGCCGCGGGGCTTGGTTTCTTATTACGAGCGCAACTCGGAACAGTTGCAGAAGGGGAAGCTGGGAAACGCGTTCTGGGATCGTGAACTGCCGGGGTTCGCGGCGGTGGTGGCGTGGTTCGGGAGCGAGAGGGTAGAGAAGATTATTTGGGAGGCATATGGGGGTGGGGAATGATGGCAACAGGGTTGGCAAGTCGATTGATACGGGTATAAATGCTTCTTGGTATCCTGCGCTTCTGCCGCCCCTTCAGGGCTCATGATTTTTTGCGTTTTCTATCCGGGGCGTTGCCCCGGGCTATCCTAGCGCCGCCCCGTTGGGGCTCAAGATGGCATCGCGGAAGGGGATCGCGGAGAAAAGGGTGGCTTGCTTCCCCTGAAGAGGGACTGCATACGCTTGGCAGGCGTCGGGGAGGTTGGGGAGGGTGTGTGTAGGAAGGGGCTGTCCGGAAGACGGCGTAAACGCCGCACTACGAACCCTTGGCAGGCGTCGGGGAGGTTGGAGAGGGTGTGGGTAGGAAGGGGCCGTCCGGAAGACGGCGTAAACGCGGCACA
>CAXTTX010000150.1:5062-6307 GCA_964247045.1 uncultured Verrucomicrobiales bacterium
GCACAACGAACGAAGAGGGCGGTTTAGGGGGATGTACATAGGATAGACATTCGGTTCGGGGTTGCCATGTGTCGGTAATGGGGCGGGTTCGGCGCTTCTCCGTGTAGAAACCCATTGTTCCCAGCCGGTTGTCGGCGGGAATTGCTCCCGATTTCCGTGCCGTGCTTTCCCGGAAAGCCCTCCCCGCTCCGCCGCCGCGGCGTCTTTAAAAACCTGTTCCGTCCATAAACCCATCTCCAACCGAACTCCTGCCATGCCACTTCCGAAAACCTTCAAGATCGCCTGGCCGCTCGCGCTGGCGGCGGTGACCGCCACTTTGTTTTTTTCACATCGCGATGCAGGCACGCCGGCGAGTCCGCGAGGCGCGGTGAGGAATGATGCTGCCGCGGTGGTGAAGGCGGGGATGCCCGCAGCGGTGGCGGAGGGCACGCCGGAGCGTCCGGCGAGGGTGATCGCGCTGCCGTTGCCGGTTGCGGTGAAGAGCGGGACGCACGGGTGGACGGCGGGGGATGCCTCGTCGGTGCCGGTGATTGAAAAGCTGGCACACAATCCGGACGAGGTGATCCGGATGGTGGAGGAGAATGACCGGATCAAGCGCCGACAGCTGGTTTATCGGAACGACACGGCGGATGCGGTGGTGCAGCGGGCGCGGGCGACGGGTGAGCCGGTGCGGAGGCTGACGCTGCCGGGGCTGGACGGGAAGGAGATCGATTTCGAGGTGAGCCGTGCGGACCTGGCGTTGTCGGGGCTGTCGGGGACTTTCACGGGTCGGGTGGCCGGGAAGGGGCAATCGATCGTGACGCTGGCTTTCAAGAATGGACGCGAGGCGTTCAGTGTTTCATCGCCGGAGGATGGTTTGTTTTTGGAAGCGGAACCGCGCGAGCCGGGGCAGGTCATCGTGAAGGAGATCGATCCTAACACCTATGTGCCGGGCAAGTGCGGCAATGGGGATACCGCGCATGCCGAGGGCAAACACTGACGTGGCTGTTGGCTTCATTCCCAACCTTTCTTTTCCCATTCCATTTCAATTTTTCCTTTTTCCATGAAACCCATCTTTCTTGTTTTGTTTTCCCTGGTCCTGGCGAATTCCGCGTTTGCGGCGGCCGATGCGGACATCCTCATCGCGTATGACAACAGTTTTTCGGATGGGGTGGGGGGAGATGACAACGCGGAGGTGATCGCCGCCAACAGCATCGCGGGCTCGAACGCGATCAATGACCGGAGCGGCACGGGTGCGCGGTCGCG
>CAXTTX010000150.1:6317-10253 GCA_964247045.1 uncultured Verrucomicrobiales bacterium
CACAAGACTTTTTCGCAGGGCGGCCGCTCAACGCTGGGTGGCTATGTGGGATGGATGAACAATTATGGCGATGGCAATCTGGATGATGTGACGAGCGCGGCGGATGCGCGGGGCGCGGATCTGGTGGCGTTTGTTTGCGCGCCAACGGCGGGGGAAACCTCGGCGGCGGTGGCCAACCAGCCGGGCCGCTATGCCGCGTATGGGACGGGCAGTTTCTGGGCCAATATCATCGCGCATGAATCCTGCGGGCATAACTACGGCTGCGACCACCGCGGCGGGGATGACAATCCGAAGACGATCATGATGCATAACTACTGCGGCGGCGGCTCGCAGGGTTTTTACTCGAACCCCAACATCTGGCTGAATGGCGGACGCTTGCAGGGCACGGGATCCTGCCTGGGCGACGCGGTGAACGGCGGCGACAATGCCTATCTCCTGAGCACGGCGGCCCAAGGCGTGGCGGATCGCAACGGGCGTGTGATCACCGCGCCGAATCTGGCGAATGTGGTGCGCCGCTGGTCGTTTAATCAGGCGGCAGGTGCGGCACCCGCGGGCACGACGGTGACGGATGCCGTCAGCGGCACCGCGCTGGCGACGGTGCAGGGGACCGGGGCGACTTTCACAGGGAGCGGCCTGCGCATTCCGGGTGGCACGGGTGGGAGCACCGCGGCCTACGTGCAGCTCCCCGCGGCGCTCATTTCCGGCTACACGAATGTGACGCTGGAGATCTGGGCGAAGACGATCTCCGTGCAGAACTGGGCGCGTCTGATGGATTTCAACAACGGCACGGGGAGTTATGTCCTGCTTTCCACGGCGGTGGCTGGCGATCTGAACACGCAGCGCTTCGAGTCGAAGGGGGCGGCGACGGTCACGCTGGACAGCGGCCTGCCCACGGCCACGAACGTGATGTATCATTACGCGGTGACCTATGCGAGCACGGGCGCGGCGACGGGCCGGTGGACATGGTATCGCGATGGTGACCAAGTCGCCTGGCTGGACGTGGCGTATTCGCTGGCGACCTTTCCGGATGTGAACAACTGGCTGGGCCGGTCCGCCTTCGCGGGGGACAACCGGGCGAACTGCGAGTATGCGGAGGTGCGCCTCAGCAACGTGGCGATGACGCGCGACCAGATCGCGGCGAATGCCCGGCTCGGCCCGAACCGGGTGGCGCTGAACGCGAATCTAACGGCGGATGATCCGGTGGGGCAGAATTCCTTCAATGTGGCGGGCCGCTGGAGCGATGGTCTCGCGCCCTCCGCGGGGAAGAGCTATGAGACCTATGGCTACCGCCTGCGCACGCCCGCGGATGGCACTTCCCGCACTTTCGCGGGGCAATCGTTGGCGCTGAACGGCGGTGGGCTCACCTGGAAGGGCACCTCCGCGAGCAGCACGACGATCAACAACCTGACCTTGGGTGGCACGGATGGCGAGGTGCTGAACGCGGGGTCCGGCACGTGGACGCTGGCGGGAACGATGAACGTGCAGGCACCGGAGGTGAGGGTGCGCGCGGCGAATGGCCAAATCAACCTGAGCGCGAACCTGAGCGGGAGTGGCGCGCTGCTGCACCTGAACAACACGGTCACGCTGAGCGGGACGAACAGCGCCTTCACGGGCCGGACGATCGTGGGTGACGGGCGGTTCAGCGGCTTATCCATCGACTCGGAGGCGCGGCTGGGGCCGAACCCCGCGACGTTTACCGCGGACCAGTTCACGCTGAACCGCGGCATCCTTTACACGACGACCACGATGACGATCGACGACACGAACCGCGGCATCCGCATCGGCGAGAGCGCGGGGCTTTTCAACGTGGCTCCCGGCACGACGCTGACGCTGGCCTCGCCGACGACCGGCCCGTCTTCCGGCGCGACGCTGCTGACGGCCCCGCAATATCCGAATCCGGTGTCGGGGATGTTCATCAAGGAGAACACGGGGACGCTGGCGCTGACGCATCCTAACAATTCGAGCTGCGGGGAGATTGTGATCAACGGCGGCACGCTCTCGCTGACGGGCGGCGGGCGCATCAACAACGGTGACCATCACATGCCGACGGTGAACAATGGCACGTTGCGGATCGAGACGACGGCGAACCAGCTCATCAGCGGGGTGATTTCCGGCGGCGGGCCGATCATCAAGGGGAACAGCGGGATGCTGACGCTGGATGACGCGAACACTTTCACGGGCGCGACGACGATCAATGGCGGCACGCTTTATGCGAACGCGCCAAACGCGGCGAACAACCGGGCGCTGAGCTTCACGAGCGGCATCACGGTGAACAGCGGCGGGACCTTGCGCACCAATGCGAACGCGCTCTTCGGCTGGGATGGGACGCAGGAGAAGCCGATCACGGTGAATGCCGGCGCGATCCTGCTCGCGGATGGCGGCGGCACGGGTGATGTGGGTGTGGGCCTGGTGACGCTGGCGGGAGGAACGATGGCCTCCACGGCGGGGAGCCCGGGGTATGGGACGTGGCGGTTTGACGAGGCGACGGACAAGCTGCTCGTCACGGCGGATTCCACGGTGAGCGCGTTGAACGTGAAGTTTGGCAATGCGAGCGCGGCGATCGAGGTGGCGGCGACGAAGACGCTGAATTTCACCGGCACGATCACGAACGGGACCAGCGGTGGCACGAGTTATCTGCGCAAGACGGGGGCGGGAATGCTGACGCTCGCGGGGGTGAACACGTTCACGGGGGCCACGGCGATCACGGCGGGGACGGTGAAATTGACGGGCTCGCTGGCGGCGGGGAGCGCGACGGGTGTTTCCGGCACGGCGGTTCTAACGGGAACGGGCACGGTGAACGGGAGCCTGGCCTTCGACGCGGGGACGACGCATGCGCCGGGGAATCCGGCGGGCACGCAGAATGTCGGTGGGGCGTTGTCCTATGCGGCGAACGCGCATCTCCAGTGGAACCTGCCCGTGAACAGCGATGCGGGCGGAGCGGCAGGGCGCGTGGGCGCGGGGAGTGTGACGGTGACGGCCGGGGCGCTGGCGGATCTCGTTCTCAATGGCGCGGGCAGCACGGTGAATTTCACGGATGGCTTCTGGACGCAGCCGCATTCGTGGACGCTGATGGCGTGCTCTAACAAGACGGGGGATTTCACGCTGGGGACCGTGACGACGGACGCGGGCGGGCGTGCGGCGGCGGGCTATGGGAGCTTCGCGCTGCAGCAGGATGGGGTTTCGGTGACGGTGACGTTCACGCCGACTCCGCCGGTGGTGCTTTACACGCCGATCGAGCTCTGGAGGCAGGCGAATTTCGGCGAGGATTGGGAGAACGCGGCGGTTTCCGGGGACACGGTGGATGGTGATTTTGACGGGCTGAACAACGTGCTGGAGTATGCGCTGGGTGCTGATCCGAATGTGTCCGATGCGGACGTCGCGCCGGAGGTTATCATCGCGGGTGGCAAGTTGAGGATCAGCTTCAACCGGAATACGACGGCGGCGGATCTCATTTACTCCATCCTGGCGGCGGATGAATTGGGAGGACCGTGGGTGGAGATCGCGCGGGGTGAGAATGGCGGAGCGATCGTTGCGACGGCGGAAGGAGCGGCGGTGGTTGAGCAGGGAGAGGCGCCGTTGATGGCCGTGCAGGCGGAGGATGTGTATGTGTTGCCGGATCCGGCGCATCCGTTGAGGTTTTTGAGGCTGTCGGTGAGCCATTGATTGGTGATGGGGGGACCTGTCCGCGGTGGGGGCCATTTCCTCTTCATTGCAGCAGGCTTCTCCCAATGGACCGATCCGGCTTGCAAACACGTTCTCGGGCTCGCAGCAGGGCTGCGAAGCCAAAGCGGTAGCAGTGCTGCCGCGGTCCAAGGCGCTTCGCGCTTCCATCATGCGCCGCCAAGGCGGTTCCCTTCAAACTGGTGCCGGGATTCATCAAGAGATCGCGTCAGCGCTTTGTTCCACCCAACCCGGCCTCCGCGCGGCTGCATCCTG